>CANHDG010000136.1 GCA_947459365.1 Saprospirales bacterium | reverse complement strand
TGTCTCAACCGAATGTGGTCAATGTGAACGACGCTAGCATTCTCCCTTGCGAAAATGTGACCTGGACAAAAGATAAAACCTACATTGTTGACGGTCTAACTTTTGTAGATAGCTGTGCTACACTTACTATCGAGGCAGGTACAGTGGTGAAATTTACTCCTCGTGCTGATGTTGGAAATCCATCTGCCTTGGTAGTTGCTCGCGGTGCAAAGATTTTTGCAAACGGTACAGAGCAAGAGCCAATTATCTTCACTGCTGAGGAAGATGATGTGAATGATCCGACCGATTTAGGTCCAAAAGATAATGCGCTTTGGGGTGGTATTGTGATATTAGGTAAAGGTGTAACCCAGAAGAACGGTAACGGCCTTGTAAATGTCGAAGGTATTCCTTCAACGGAGGTTCGTGGTCAGTATGGAGGAAATGACAATACCGATAACTCCGGTGTATTAAAATATGTTTCTATCCGTCATGGAGGTCGTCAAATTGCTTCTGGTAACGAATTGAATGGTTTGACATTGGGTGGAGTTGGTAGTGGCACTACCTTGGAGTACGTAGAGGTATATGCTAACTCAGACGACGGTATCGAGTTTTTTGGTGGTGCACCCAATTTGAAGCATGCGGTGGTTGCCTTTGCTGAGGATGATTCTTATGACTGGGACGAGGTTTACACGGGTAAAGGACAATTCTGGTTCTCTATCCAACGCGATGACATTGCAGATGCTGGTGGTGAATTTGATGGTACTACACCAGATGATGCTACTCCATACTCTAACCCAACGTTATATAACTGGACGCATATTGGTTCAGGCGCTAACGCAACCGCTTCTAATCCAATTGGCTGGAACTTGCGTGCTGGAACAGCTGGCGTAATTGCCAACTCAATCCTGACAGAGCAAAAAGGAAAAATGATTGAAGTTCAGGATAAGGCTGCTGGAATTAACGATGCTTATGCTAAGTTATTGGCAGGCGAGTTGAAGATTTTAAACAACGTAGTCTACCGCAATGCTACTACTGTGACACTTGATGCAACAGCTACTGGTATTATTCGGGTGGGTTCTGCTGCGGAGGATGTAAATGCTACTGCGTTGATTAACCACCTTGCGACCAATCAGACCTCTTTGTTCTCTCCATACTTGGCAGCAATTAACCGGGAGCAGGCTGAAATATTGGATCCACGTCCATGTCCAGTAGGTTCTGCTTACACAACTGCTCTGGCTGCTGTTCCATCAGCAGATCCATTCTTTACTGCTGTAAACTATAAGGGTGCGTTTAGCTCAGAGTGGAATGAACTGTGGGTACGCAACTGGACAGCACTGGACCGCAACAACCACTTGGCGAATGTACCAACTGCTTGTCCAACGGTAGATGTCAACAGCCCTGAGATGGAATTAGCTATCCGTATTTTCCCAAATCCAACCAGTGAGTTCTTCGTGATCGAATCAGGTTTGGATCAGGAGTTGAATCTGGAGGTTCTGGATATGTCTGGCCGAGTAGTAACAGAGCGCATGAGTTTACCAATGGGCGGAAGTTCTGCCCCCGTACAGATCAGCGCTTTGGCAAAGGGTATGTACATCATCAAGTTTTACACGAATGCAGGTGATATCATCACTAAGAAGTTGATTGTAGAATAAAATGTAGTCAAAATAAATACTAGAAGCAGGCCTGGAAACGACTGGGCCTGCTTTTGGTAGGCTAAATGCCAAGCTTTTCAACCACTATAGTTCAAATTTTTTCATGAAAAACATTTCATTTCAATTCACATTTAGCTTACTGATCGCGCTATTGTTTGCGTTTCAGTCTTCAGCACAAAAAGGGACCATTTCTGGAAAGGTAATTGATCAAGTAAGTGGGGAGACCCTTATTGGAGTTTCCATTCGCGCAGAAAATCCAGCAGGAGAGGTCAAGGGGGGCGCAACGACAGATTTTGATGGCAACTACACCTTTTCTATTGACCAGGGTACTTACACCATTCAGGTTGCATATCCTTCCTATCAAAAGCAGACGATTACTAATTTTGAGGTAAAACCCAGTGTTACAAACACTTTAGACGTTGTGATGGCTGAAGAAAACACGACTATTGCAGAGGTCGTTATTGTAGCCACACAAGTACGCAACACGGATGCGTCGTTAATTGCCCTGCAGAGAAGGGCTTTTTCTATCCAGGATGGCTTGTCTTCACAGCAAATTACACGTTCTGCAGTTTCAAATGCTGCTGATGCGATGAAGCAGGTTACAGGGGCAGTAGTAGAGGGCGGAAAGTTTATTGTAATGCGTGGTTTGGGTGATCGTTATTCTATTTCTCAGTTAAATGGAATTACAATGCCTAGTACCGATCCTTACCGAAATAGCTCAAGCCTGGATTTGATTCCTGCCCAGATGATTGAAAATATTGTTACCGTAAAGACATTTACACCGGATTTGCCCGGTAATTTCTCTGGAGGTTTGGTGAATATCACCACTAAATCATTTCCAGATAAGTTCAACGTATACTTTAGCCTGAACTCCAGCTTTAACACGCAAGCTACGATGAATGGCAACTTTTTGGGCCATGGATCGGATGCTGGGAAATATGATTGGCTTGGATTTGATGACAATGGCCGTTCCATGCCGGGCCTTTTGGAAAGTGCTGACAATCGTGCGCTGCTTTCTCAAAGTGCTTATTTGAATGCCCGAAAAAAAGACCCACAATATGAGCAGCTTCGCGGTTTGCTCAATGAGTCTTCTCGGGCATTGAGCAATGTATTTACACCTACAGAAAAAACCACTCCTGTAAATCACGGATTTAATTTTTCTGTCGGAAACAATCATAAATTGGGTAAAAACACCCTTGGTTATTCCTTTGGCGTGAATTATTCAAGGGAATTCAACCATTACGAAGGGGGATTGGTGAATACTTATACGAATAGTGGATCCAGGCTGTTTGAATACCAAGCACTAAAAGAGACCAAAAGCACCGAAACACCACACCTCGGTGGTCTGGCGAATGTGTCTATGAAATTTGGCAACAACCATGCTGTTAGCGCAAACGTAATCTATAACAACGATACGGATATCATTGGGCGTCAACAGGAGGGTACGTTTGCTGGTCAACTTTCCATTCCAGGAGCTAATTACCGCACGAATTCGCTGGAGTTTATCCAGCGTCAGTACACTTCTTATCAGCTTTCCGGAAAACACAATTTTCCTGGTCTGAACAACACAGAGGTGCAGTGGAGCGGTTCTGCGAACCGTTCATTTCAGCAAGAACCGGACTCGCGTTATTTTGCATACATTCGGTATGAAGAGGATGGCGATACTATATATGGAATTAATGATGCCGAATTCCGCCCTCCTTTTCACTTTTTCAGGGATCTAAATGATGCTTCTGCAGAGGGGAAAGTGGATATCACTATCCCATTCTTGACAGGCGGCAACGTAGGAAGCTCCAACGCGATTAAGCTGGGAGGCCTTTATAGTAAAATGACGCGTACCTTCTCTGAGTACCAGTTCCAACATGTACGCCATGGTGGTGTTCCTTCCTCTATTTCATTTAATAGTTTCCAAGGTAATTTCGACCAATTTTTCTCCTATGACAACTTCGGCGTGTTGGATACGAGTTACGATACACAAGGACAGGTTAATCGGTATACAATTGGCTACCATTATATTAACCAGATTAATAATAAAAACTTTTATGATGGGGAGCAGACCATTGGAGCTGCTTACTTGATGGGCATTTATAATATTTTGCCTAAACTAAAATTAGTTGCTGGTGCTCGCTTGGAAACAACGGATATGTATGTAGAAAGCCGTGACACTTCGTTAACTCCAAGTAGTTTGAATTTAATGGACTGGCTGTATTCAGGGAATTTGATTTATTCCCTCAATGAAAAGTCCAATATCCGGGTTGCAGCCAGTCGAACACTTGCTCGCCCAAACATGCGTGAGTTAGCTCCTTTCGAGCAGTTTGATACCAAAAATGGTTTTTTCAATATTGGAAATCCCAATTTGCAGCGTACCCTGATCAACAATTACGATATTCGGTACGAGTTATATCCAAATTTGGGTGAGTTGATTGCGTTCAGTTTGTTTTATAAGTCCTTTACTAATCCAATTCTTAGGGCGTTTTCTCCAACGGCAACTATTCCTGAGCTCGGTTATTTGAATATTGATGAGGCTATGGTAATGGGTGCAGAAGTAGAGGTTCGGAAGAATATGGGCTTTCTGGGTACCTTTTTTGAGAAGTTTAACCTCGCTACTAATGTGGCCTTTATCAAGTCGGAGTACAAAATTCCACAAGTGGAGTTGAATGCATCTCGTAGTATTGATCCAGAGTACAATCAAACCACACGTCCTTTCCAGGGTCAGGCACCTTACATTGCGAATGCGATGTTGAGTTATGTGGATGTGGAAAAGGGCTGGGAGTCTGCTATTTCATTTAACGTATCAGGCAGTCGTTTGTACAACATTTCGTTGGCGGCAGTACCGGACGTATATGAGAAGCCATTTCCGATTTTGAATTATACACTGACTAAGCGTTTTGCCAACCGGTATCAGGTGTCTTTTTCTGCTCGGAATATATTGAATCCATTGAACTGGAAAGTACAGCCTTACCGCGGTACAGAGTACATTGGAGAGTCGTTCAGAATGGGTCAGACGTTTGGTTTGAGTGTGGCGTATTTTGTTCGTTAGGATTTGATCTATAGTGGTTTTAATAATCAAAGGGTCGCATTCTGTTTTCAGGGTGCGGCCTTTTTTGTTATTCTGGGGGGAAGTGCTTTTGGGTAGTGCTTTTCCGTTGTTTCAGGGCTTCGTAGAGGCATATTCCGGCGGCAACACCCACATTAAGGGAGTCAAAGTCAGTGGCTTGTGGAATTTTGGTAACTTGATCGGCCATTTTGATTAGTTTAGGGTGTAGGCCATCGCCTTCTGATCCCATCAGGATAGCAGTTGGTCCGGCGAAGTCCACCTCGTAAACGGGAATTGAGCGTTCGGTGAGGGCGGTTGCAATGATTTGCAGGCCGGACTCTTTCAGGTAGTCAACGGTAGAGAAGATGCTTTTTACCCGGCAAAGGCGTATTTTGGCAAGTGCGCCGGCAGAGGCTTTCATCGCCTCCTCGTTTGCAGGAGCTGATCCATTTTGGGGGATGATGACGGCATGCACTCCCATGACCTCTGCTGAGCGGCAGATCGCCCCGAAGTTTCGTACATCTGATATGCCATCAAGTACCAGCAAAAGGGGCGTTTCACCTTGTTCATAAATCCACGGCACCACATCCTCTACCGGGAGGAAGTTGACAATAGAAAGCCAGGCAACGATGCCTTGGTGTGCACCTTTGACCAGTTTATTTAGCTTTTCTTTCGGGACGACCTGTAGCGGGATGTTAAACTCCTTCGTGAGGTGTCGTATTTCTTTTTCAAGTTCGCCTCTGACCCCTTGTTGAAAAAATACCTTTTCAACTGGTTTGCCTGCTCGGATAGCCTCTACCACCGGATGGTGGCCATAGATTGTATTGGACATATTGCTGCAAAAGTACGGAATAAGTAAACGGACGCTTGGAAAAGTTATGATTTCAATTATTGTTGGGCAGCGAGTTCTTTTTTGCAAAAAATAAATTTGCAAAAGAGTAAGGTTTGCGGGGATATTTGCGTCTTCTATTCTTACCGTAACTTATTAAAGTCAATCTAAATGCTCGTAAAAACATTTGCCGGAGCGGTCCATGGTGTGGACGCCCGGATGATTACCGTAGAAGTGAATACCGGAGGGCCTGTGGGCGCTCAGCAAGAGAAACCTGCTTTTTTTATCGTTGGTTTGCCGGATAGCGCGGTTCGGGAGGGGTACTCCAGAATCGAAGCTGCTCTTAAAAATGCGCGGTTTAACTTACCGCGGCTTAAGACTATTATTAATTTGGCTCCAGCGGATATTCGAAAAGAAGGGTCTGCATACGACCTGCCTATCGCCATCGGGATCTTGGCTGCTTCTGATTTGATATCTACCGACAATTTGGACCAGTATTTTATCATGGGAGAGCTGTCGCTAGATGGATCGTTACGGCCAATTAAGGGTGCGTTACCCATTGCCATTGAAGCCAGGCGAAAAAAATTCAAAGGGTTAATATTGCCAAAAATAAACGCTCGGGAGGCTGCGATTGTGAGTGATTTAGCCGTGTATGGCGTGGAGACTATTTCGGAGGCTTTAGCCGTTCTGTCTGGAGATACCGATATTAAGCCCGTTAATGTGGATACAAGGGATGAGTTTGCGTCCAATCTGAACAACTACGATGTTGATTTTAACGACGTTCGGGGGCAAGAAAATATCAAACGTGCGTTAGAGCTGGCCGCTGCGGGTGGCCACAATGTCATTTTGATTGGTCCTCCGGGTGCAGGGAAAACGATGTTAGCCAGGCGGTTGCCCACTATTTTACCACCGCTTACCTTACATGAAGCACTTAATACCACCAAAATCCATTCGGTGGCAGGGGTATTGCCGCGCGACTCGGCTTTAATTACCACCCGGCCTTTCCGGTCTCCGCATCATACCATTAGCGATGTAGCCTTGGTAGGAGGAGGCTCGGACCCTATGCCAGGAGAGATTAGCCTGGCGCACAACGGAGTACTTTTCCTGGACGAATTGCCAGAATTTAAGCGAACAGCATTGGAGGTCATGCGGCAACCAATGGAGGAGCGTCGCGTTACCATCAGCCGTGCCAAGATTACGGTTGATTATCCTGCTAGTTTTATGTTGGTGGCCTCCATGAACCCTTGTCCTTGCGGATTCTACAACCACCCGGACAAGGATTGTGTGTGCGGTCCAGGGGTTGTAAAGCGGTATGTTTCTAAAATTTCTGGACCGTTGTTGGACAGGATTGACCTGCACGTGGAAGTAACTCCTGTTTCTTATGCGGAACTGAGCAGTCGGGAGCGCACCAAAACGGGTAGCACTGAAATTCGAGAAAGGGTATTGAAAGCGAGGGAGATACAGGCTGAGCGGTTTGCCGGGATGAAGGAGGTGTACTGCAATGCTCACATGCCAAGTCGTATGGTTAGGGACGTTTGCCAGTTGACAGAAGCGGGCGTTACTCTACTGAAGACGGCTATGGAGCGCTTGCAGCTCTCTGCTCGCGCGTATGACCGGATTTTGAAAGTAGCCAGGACAGCTGCCGATCTAAGCGGTAGTCCAACCATCCGGATTGAAGATTTGGCGGAGGCGATTCATTATCGGAGCTTGGATAGAGAAGGCTGGGCTGGATAGGGTTGTTGGAATGTTGAAATAATGGGTTAAAGGTTTAAATAAGATAAACCATGACTACAAAACTTACCATTAAATAGGTTCTTAAAGATCGCTTAATCGAATTTGCCGTTTGCGTCATTGATACAGCATAGGCGTTACCGATTACATTGGCTGGTAAAAATCTTAGTGGACAAATTGTACGCTCAGGTACGTGAACTATGGAGATGCCCGAGCCGCTGAATCCAAGGCGGAATTTATTCATAAAATTAGGTTTGTCTCAAGGCGCTTCGTGAAACGTTTGTATGTCTTAACATCATTTACCAGAAGGGATACTTTAAGAAGGAGCCACTTGTGCTATTGTTGTACGAGCGCATTTCATTTCATAAAATTCTGATTTTCAACATTTTGAGAAGCTGCTATCTTAAATTCAGCAAAAATTTAAAAGAATTTCTACCTTTGTTAGCGAGAGGTGAAAAGTTCGCGTAGGATCAAGTTAGCGGTCAGTTAAAACTGTAAAAGATTGACAGAACAGAAATGAAAATATTTGCCGAAACAGAACGACTAATATTAAGAGAAATACTTCCTTCT
>CANHDG010000135.1 GCA_947459365.1 Saprospirales bacterium | reverse complement strand
TAGCAGAGGTACGCATAGCTACAACCAGGACCTTAGTCAACGTCGCGCGGATGGGGTCGTGACCTACTTGGCTAACAAAGGCGTCGCAAAAGCGCGTCTTATCCCTCAAGGATTTGGCGAAACCCGCCTTCGGAACGCTTGTACTGACGGTGCCAATTGCTCTGAAGCAGAACACTCCAAGAATCGTCGGACCGAGATTAAGCTGATTACGGGCAAAAAAGTATCGCCCACCTTGTATATGGATGTGGAGCCCAGCAAAGTTTCAGATCCAGCACCTGAGGTAGTTGGCGCCCCCCCCGCCAAACAAAAAGAACCCGCTAAGCCGGTAACTACTCCGGGTAAAGCTTCCGTTCCCACCAAGCCTGCTCCTGCTACTGATTTGGTAGGTGGTTCACAAGCGTTTTTTGTTATCTCTGGTTCTTTCTTGCAAGAGGACTACGCTCAGAAGCGGGTTCAGCAGCTCAAAGGATTGGGTTATACCAACGCTGCTATTGTGCAGTTTCCAGAATCCCCCTTCTTTGCGGTGGCCATTGATCAATTTGATACCCGCGAAGAGGCCAAAGAACTGGAAGAGCGCGTAGAGCGCACGCATAAACTAGAAGCGTTTATTCGGAGGGTAATCAAGTAACGCGCCCTTTCTTTTCATTCGAATAGCACAAGGCCTCCTCCCCGGGAGGCCTTGTGTGTTTTAGCACAGTTTGGGTGGAATTATCCCATAGTCTATCAATAAATCTAAAAAGTTCGGTGGAGGAGCGTGATCCTCAACGTATCTTTGTAACGCAAAAACAAACATTATTTGACTTATGGCAATCATGATCACGGATGAGTGCATTAATTGTGGCGCCTGCGAGCCAGAGTGCCCTAATAATGCGATTTATGAAGGCGGTGTTGTGTGGGCAATAGCGGATGGAAACGAGCTCGAAGGTCTTTTTCAACTGGAGAACGGAACTGAGGTGGATGTTGCTACTAAATTCGAGCCAATTTCCGACGAGTATTATTACATCGTACCCGATAAATGTACGGAGTGTGTCGGTTTCCACGAGGAGCCTCAATGCGCAGCCGTTTGTCCGGTGGATTGTTGTGTTCCAGATCCGGAACGGGTGGAGAGCAAGGAAGTATTGTTAGAAAGAAAGGCCCGCCTGCACCTGTAAATTAGAAGAATGTAGGATGCCGTATTTCTTCTGCATTTCGAATCCACCTTCTAATAAGAAAAGCAAAAAAAAATCCCGGGGGCGTACCACCGGGATTTTTTTAGTTGAAGGAGGAGAAACTAGCCTTCTAGTGCAGCAACACCACCTACGATCTCGCTGAGTTCCTTGGTAATGGCCTCCTGACGAGCTTTGTTGTAGTTGATGCGGAGCGACTTAAGCAACTCTTCCGCATTTTCAGTAGCATTGTCCATAGCGGTCATACGGGCACCGTGCTCAGAAGCCGCGGTATCCAGAATGCACTTGTGGAATTGCAATTGCAGAATGCTTGGAACAAGGGTTTCAAGCAACTGAACTTTATCGGGTTCAAAGATGTAATCCGCTTTTTTGGTTGTTTTTTCGCCTGAAACTTCTAGTTTGGCTACTGGCAACCATTGCTCAGCAGTTGGAATTTGGGTTGCTGCGTTTTTGAAACGGGAATAAACCAAATCAATCGCGTCGTATTTTCCAGATTCGAATTCATCCATCAACTTTTTGGCCAACGCGCTTGTATTTTCATACGAGGGTTGGTCATAAATGTGGATAAAATCGGTGTTAAAGGCGATATCGGAGAAGCGACGGCGGAAATACTCAAAGCCTTTTTTACCGATGAAGAGGAGGGTGAGCTTCCCTTCAGCATGTTGTTTTGAGTATTTATTGCGAATCAGGTTGACCGCTTCTTTGTTTACGTTGGTGTTGAACGCACCGCAAAGACCCCTGTTGGAAGTAAAAACTACTACGAGGGTGTTTTTTACGTCGCGCTCTTTGCCGAACGAAGTAGTGGCATCTCCATCCAGATTAGACAGGATATTCGAAAGCATGCGATTCAAACGGTCTGAATACGGACGCATTTGAACAATCGCACCTTGTGCCTTACGTAATTTCGCTGCCGAAACCATTTTCATGGCTTTGGTGATCTGTTGGGTTGAAATAACCGACTTGATCCGTTCGCGTACTTCTTTTAAACCTCCAGCCATTTGGATGAGCTATTAGTTGTAAAAAATGGTGTGATAGTAGGGTGCAGGCAGGAGGCTGAACAAAGATTGGGCAGCCTCCTGCGCACTCGAGTTGAATTTAGTTGCCGTAGCCTTTTGCCAAGTCTGCAGCCAATTCTTTCATGGCATTCAAGCTTGCATCTTTAAGGTCACCTTTGCGGAATTCTTCCAGAACGGCTGGAAGTTTATCTTCCATGCGCTGAAGGAACAATTCTTCAAATTCACGAACCTTATCCAGCGGTACATTGCGAAGAAGGTTGTTGGTACCTAAGTAAATGATAGCAACTTGCTTTTCTACAGAAACTGGGCTGTATTGAGGCTGCTTCAAGATTTCCACGTTGCGCGCACCTTTGTCAAGAACTGCTTTGGTAGCAGCATCGAGGTCAGAGCCAAATTTGGCAAATGCTTCCAATTCGCGGTATTGCGCCTGGTCCAACTTAAGGGTACCAGATACTTTCTTCATTGATTTGATCTGTGCAGATCCACCCACCCGGCTAACGGAGATACCTACGTTGATCGCTGGGCGAACACCTGCGTTAAACAGGTTCGATTCAAGGAAGATCTGGCCATCGGTAATTGAAATCACGTTCGTTGGGATGTACGCAGAAACGTCACCCGCTTGTGTTTCAATAATTGGTAGGGCCGTTAAAGAACCACCGCCTTTGATCAAGCCAGCTTTTTTGAGGCTTTCTGGCAAGTCGTTCATATTGTTGGCAATGGCATCGTTATTTATCACCTTTGCAGCGCGCTCCAGAAGACGGCTGTGGAGGTAGAATACGTCTCCAGGGTACGCTTCACGTCCTGGTGGGCGACGAAGCAAAAGGGAAACCTCACGATACGCTACCGCTTGCTTGGACAAGTCATCATAGATGATCAACGCTGGACGGCCTGTATCGCGGAAGAATTCACCGATTGCAGCACCTGCGAATGGAGCGTAGAACTGGAGTGGGGCAGGGTCAGCGGCAGATGCAGACACGATCGTGGTGTATGCCATTGCACCGTACTCTTCCAACGTGCGCGCGATTGCAGCTACTGTAGATGCTTTCTGACCGCATGCTACATAAATGCAGTAAACGGTTTCTCCGCGCTCGTAGAACTCCTTTTGATTCAGGATGGTATCGATTACAATCGCGGTTTTACCCGTTTGACGGTCACCAATAACCAATTCCCGCTGACCACGTCCGATTGGAATCATCGCATCAATCGCTTTGATACCCGTTTGGAGCGGCTCGTTTACAGGTTGACGGAAAATAACCCCTGGAGCTTTGCGCTCGATGGGCATTTCGTATTTTGTTCCGGTGATAGGACCTTTACCGTCGATCGGTTGACCCAGTGGGTTCACCACGCGGCCTACAAAGCCTTCACCTACTTCGATTGAAGCAATCATTCCGGTACGCTTAACAACACTACCTTCCTTGATACCATCAGAAGAACCCATTAGAACGACCCCTACGTTGTCTTCTTCAAGGTTAAGAACGATGGCGCGTACGCCGTTCTCGAACTCAACGAGTTCGCCCGACTGCGCATTGTTGAGGCCGTAAACACGAGCGATACCATCGCCCACTTGTAATACAGTGCCCACTTCTTCTAAGTTAGTGTCGGCGCCAAAACCGGATAGCTGCTGCTTCAGTATTGCCGAGATTTCTTCCGGACGTACGTCTGCCATATTGTGATAGTTTATTTAATTAAAATTCTTTGATGTATAAGTTTTTGCTAAATTGGTTTTTGAGTTCTTCCAACTTGCTGGCGACACTCGCGTCGTAGCGTTTGTTGTCAAACTCCAACACAAAACCTCCAATCAGGTTAGGATCTACAGAAGGTTGTAGCTCCAGGTTATCGAACGTAATCCCGCTGGCGACTACTTTTTGGCGTAAATCGGCCAACATTGTTTCTTCCAGGGGCACTGCTGTGATCACTTTCACCGTGGTGATGTGCTTTAGCAGCTTGTATTGGTTGACGAATTCGGTACAAATCTCCGCTAAGTACCCTTCACGGCCTTTGTTTGCCAGAAGATTCATGTACGCCAAGGTAAGGGAGTCCATTTTTTCTTTAAAAAGAGCAGAAAAAATGGCTATTTTTTTATCAGCATGAATGACCGGACTTTTCAGAAAAAGGTACAAGTCGCGGTTTTTTACTGCCGATTGTAGCATGCGCATGTCCGCATATACCTGCTCCAATTTTCCTTGTTCAGACGACAGGTCAATCAGGGATTTAGCGTAGCGGGTGGCAATTCTGGTTACCGACATAATTGTTGTCTTTAATTGAATTAGTTCAATTTGATCTGATCAACCAGGCTTTTGGCGAATGCCACCTGATCAGGATTGTTGGTCAATTCCTTGCGGAGGATCTTTTCTGCTACTTCAATCGCCAATTTGCCGGTTTGGTTTTTGAGGTCCACCATAGCAGCTAATTTTTGATTTTCAATATCTTGCATGGCACTTTCCACACGGCGCTTGTATTCTGCATTCGCGCGTTCTTTTGCTTCTGCAATAATTTCTTCTTTAGCTTCTTTAGCTTCTTTCAAAATTGCCGTGCGCTCTTCACGAGCTTGTGCCAACAACTTTTCGTTTTCTGCCTGAAGGTTAGCCATTTCCTGACGGGCTTTTTTTGCCTCGTCCAGGGCGTTTTGGATGTCTGTTTCACGCTCCTTCAACGAATTCGCAATCGGCTTGAATGCGACCCGGCTCATAATGAACCAGAACAATAGAAAGATAAACGTGGTCCAGAAAAGTAGACCCGGATCGGGCATCATCACAGGAAATCCAGCCAAAAATACCATATTACTAGGATGCGTTTATATTTTACAAAAAATGGGATATTACTTTAAAATGGCTCGTTTTCGTTGAAAAGAGATCGGGCATTGCGTCGCCAATCGCTTCGCGCCGCCCGATAATCTTTTTCTTAGTTGGCAGCCTTTACGAAGAAAGCCAATACCATGCAAACCAATGCTGCACCCTCTATCAAGGCCGCAGTAAGGATCATGTTTGAACGGATATCACCCTGTGCTTCTGGTTGGCGAGCAATAGCTTCCATTGCTTTTCCACCGATTTGGCCGATGCCAAGACCTGCGCCAATAACAGCGAGGCCAGCGCCTAATACTGTGAAACTCATAATCGTACGTTAGATATAATTGTGAATAATAATTTGTTTTTATTATTAATGGTGGTGTGGCTCTTCTACCGCAGCTCCAATGTACGTGGCACTTAACATCACGAAAATGAAGGCTTGCAAAAATGCTACCAGTAATTCTAGAGTCATCATAAACAAGGTCAATGGCACAGATGCCATTACTCCAGCAATACCACCTCCCGTACTTTCACCAGAATGACCCAGAATGAAAATCAAACTGACGAAGGACAATATCACAATGTGACCAGCCGTGATATTCGCAAAAAGTCGAAGCAAAAGGGTAAAGGGCTTCAGGAAAAGACCCAAGATTTCAATCGGTGTCAAAATCAACACTTTTAATACCGTAGGCACGCCGGGCATCCACAAGGTGTGCTCCCAAAAGTGCTTATTGGCACTAAAAGTAGAAATCAAAAAGGTCAATACCGCCAAAATAATCGTAACTGAAATGTTACCAGTTACGTTGGCACTACCAGGAAAGAAGGGTATCTGTCCAATCAAATTCAATCCCAATACGAAGAAAAAGGCCGATAACAAGTAAGGCATGTATTTTTCGTATTTGTGTCCAATGTTTGGCTTCGCTACGTCGTCGCGAATGAAGGTAATTAAAACCTCCACCATATTTTGAAGTCCTTTTGGAGCTTTACCACGTCCATTCCGTGCAGCTTTGGCAACAGCAATAAACAAAAACCCAAGTATCAGACAGGTCAACAACATGGTGAATACGTTCCGGGTGATGCTGAAATCGTAAAATCCAGTAATTCCGCCTCCTAACAAGCCACCATCATACGTGGTCTTTGATTCCAGTTCGTATGGTTTGCCGTCAATTACGGCATATTGGATTTCTATTTGTTTGTTTTTTACCGTGTCCAACAAGGTTTCTTTGGTGAAACAAGAAACTGTGTGTACTCCAGTAGCCATGGATGCGTCTTTGATGCGGTAGATAGCCCCATGGTTGAGTACATATCCATTCAGCGTGTTTTCTCCATTCCCGTGGTGGTGTGGGTGAAATGCAGCAGTGGTTCCAACGGTCCAACCATTCGTTGGCGCATACAAAATGCAGGGTAGATGGAAGTAAACATCGCCAATTACGTGGATTGCATTGGCGTCGGAAATATGGTGAACTGCATTGTCTCCCGCATTAAATTCTTCATGATGCTCTTCACAACTGGCCTTGTGGTCAAGGTGTACCAACGTATCGGGGGCAGTTGTGGAGTCTGTAACTACCTGCGACTTCTCTGAGCCCGCTGCCGCAGGGTGATGATCACCATGAGACTGTGCAAGGGAAACAGTCGTTAACCCACTGAAAATCAAGTAAAAAAAGACCTTGGTGTACACTTTTGCGTTCATAAACGGAAATATCCTTTTTCAAATCGGCTGCAAAGGTAAAACAAGAATGATGGTAAAAAAAAGCGTTGTTGTACATTTCCCCAAAAAAAATTAAGTAAGACGGCAGATCTAGCCTCGATTACAAAATTTAATTTGGATACTCCCTTGTTTTGAGGCCTCAGCAGCGCCTTGGGCTGTGTTTTTTATGAATAGCTCATTTTTTGGTTATGGGTATGCTGTTGATTGGTTTGTAATTGAAACCAGTGATTGTTGCAAGGTCGTTTTATTTCGTCCTTTTTCACTTGGATCGAGCGAGTACATTGATTGTTTTTTTACCTTAGGGAAAAGCATAAATCGTTGTTTGCCTTTTCTCCTACTTGCTTTATTTATTTTTGAGTTTTGGTCTATCGATTGTAACAATTTGGCTGAGTTGGATACAAATTAATTCAGCTGGCTTAAATGTTTCGAAGTGGTTCTTATTTTACATTTTTTGATATCTATACACGTAATTTAATATGCAACATCGGTTAAATGTGTATTTATACCTTGGATTTATCCTTTTGGGTGCCTATTTCTTTTTTAGTCGTCATGACTGGAGTGAGCTAGCACTTCATTGGGGTGTCGCTTTTTTATTTGATCCGTTTAAGGTGGATCAGCCTTGGCAAGAACGCCCCAAGTGGCAAAGGGGGGTGTTGCTGATTCAGTTGGCGATCGTTCTTTTTGCCTTTGTGTACACTAATTTTCCCGACATACTTCACGGTTGGAAAGATGGGTATGAAAACCGCTAAAATCGGGGTGCATGAAATCCATGGCTCAGTTGCCCAATGAGGAAGTATTTCTTCGACAATTAAATTCCCACCGAGGTATTATTTACCGTTTGGTGAGGGTATATGCTTTTTCAGCGGCAGATCAGGCTGACCTTGCACAGGAAATGGCTTTACAGCTGTGGAAGTCTTATGCTTCGTTTCAGGGGCAAAGTCAGTTTTCTACTTGGATGTACAGGGTATGTTTAAATACGGCTTTGACTTATTACAAGGTGACGCATCGAAATACTACCTTGCCAATGGAGGAACTTGCCTTGACCTCCGACAATGAATCAGAGAGCAAAGAGGAGCGGTTGGAACTTTTGTTTCAATTGATACATCAATTGCCAGTCTCTGATCGAGCAGTTATTTTCCTCTACCTGGAAGGTTTGTCTGGCCGTGAGATGGCCAATAGTCTGGGTATATCAGAGGGGAATGTCCG
>CANHDG010000134.1 GCA_947459365.1 Saprospirales bacterium | reverse complement strand
TCAATAGCCTGGCCCCTGGAATTACCCTATGGTTTGGGGACGGGGATTCTACTTTTCAAAAAAACACCTCACACTTATACCCACAACCAGGAACCTATTTCCCAAGTGCTCAAGTCATTTCTGACCGAGGCTGCAACACCAACTGGACGGGGAACCTAACCATCTTGGAAGCCCCGGTTGCACAATCCGCAGTGGCAGATTCCATTTGCGCAGGAGCGCCCGTTCATTATGTAGGATCAAGCAATTTGCCAGGATCCACCTGCACCTGGTCGTTTGGGGATGGAAACTTAGCACAAGGATGTTTACAAACGCATGTATTTGAGCAACCTGGGCTTTATTCCTCTATTTTAAATGTTATTTCTGCAGAAGGGTGTAGAGGAAACGATACAGTTCCGGTTTATGTGCGCACAAGGCCTGCAGCTGGAATCAGCTATCAACTAAACAACCCATGCGCCAAAGAGGCCATCCCCTTTCAAAGTACTTCCACGAACGCAACAGGGTTAAACTGGCAATTCAGTGATGGATTTACTGCAAGTAGCAGTGCCTTCAGCCACGCGTTCCAGCAACCGGGTACCTACATGGTACAGCTGATTGCAACCAACGAAGGAATTTGTTATGATACAACCACACTTTCCTTACAGCTTAGATCCGCACCAGCCTTTGATATCCAAGTAGAAACGCCCTGTACAGTGGAGGAAGGGAGCCAACTCAGCGTGCTCACCGAGCCTTCACATTTCATCCAGGTATCAGCTGATACGTATCAGCAAACAGGTAATCTACACCCAGCACTCCCTGCCGGAGAATACCAAATCAGAGTGGTTAGCCCAGAAGGGTGTGAAATCGATACCGTTATTCAGATAATTCCGCCCAACGAATTATTTCTAGAGGTAGCACAAGATTCCTTTTTACTTTTCTTGGGAGAAACGGCCGACTTAGAGGCAATCGCCAATCAACCTGCCGAGTTCCGCTGGGAACCCGACTTGTATCTAGACAACTCCAGCTCCCCTCAACCTACTGCTACTCCCTGGGAATCCATTCAATACATCGTACAAGCAACCAATGCCCTAGGCTGTTCTAAAATAGACACGCTCTGGATTCGGGTCAAAATAGATCGGGAGGCGGCCGTATTCATACCCAACGCATTTACTCCCAACGAAGATGGTACCAACGATCGATTCTATGTGCGCTCCAACAGTGCAACCGTACAAGGTGTCGACCAGTTTCAAGTCTTTGATAAATACAACGAACTGGTATTTGATGTAGAACAACTTGAGACCACAGAAAACCCTGTTCCTGAAAATAGTTTTTTTGGGTGGGATGGGACCTATCGAGGGCAAAAAGCGGAGGCAGGGTCCTACCGTTATTTGATCACCATACGATACATCGATCAAAGTGTACAAGTTTTCACCGGAACCGTTCAATTACTTCGTTAGGCAAATGGCAGTCAACATTCGAATAATCGCAGTAGCCTTTCTTCTTTTTGTGGAGCAATTGGCAGCACAGGATTTTCATTTTGTCAACAGCTTCCAGAGCCCTCAGCTACTTAATCCTGCTGCGACAGGAAGCAGCTCCGCTAAAAGAACTCAAGTAACCAGCTTGTACAGGGGGCAATGGGATAACATCGGTCATCAAAAGGCCTACCAAGGAGCCGCCATTTTTGCGGACCTTCGTTTTTGCTTACAGAACAGCCGAAAAAGCTATTATGCACTTGGCGTTGGAGTCCAGCGTGATTTTAGCACCCTGGGGGGCTTAGCACATAGTGCTGGGATGTTGACGGCTGCCTACCACCAGCATTTAGGTCAAAACCGCTTTTTATCCGCTGGAGTCAACCTGGGAGGAATTGGTTTTGGGGTCGAACCCGGAACCCTAAAATTTGATGCGCAATACCAGAACGGCCAGTTCGATCCCAGCCGGAGCAATGGAGAGGAATTCCTTCGGGAATCCTTTGTACAAGGGGATGTGGGGGCAGGACTGCAATTTTACAACAATCAAGCCGGTTGGTCGTTGGGAGCCTCCTGGCAACACTTGAACAAACCCCTTTATTCTCTTTTTGACGAACAAAATCGACTCGGAATTGGCATGGTGCTTTTTGGAACGTATACCCTACGGCGGACGGATTATTCCGATCACCAATGGCAGATTCGGGGGCTGTACCGAAGACAATCCTTTTTGGGGTCCAATAGCTTACAATGGCAATCCCTTCTCGGCACTTTTTTTCAACTAAAAACCCAGAACCAGCTTCGATGGAGTGCTGGAGCCTACGCTCGAGTAACCAGTACTTCCACCCGAGTGATGAGTCTAAATGCCCTCATTCCAGCCATTCAACTAAGCAGTGAGGAATACAGTGTTCAACTATCCTATGACATTGATTTGGCTAGAACCCGGACTCGGTTTACTGGAGGAGTTGAGCTATTGTTTTCAGCCACGTTCGGTCAGGCAGATCGATGCATTGTCTGTGCTCGATTTTAGGTACAAAAAAGCGGTTGGCAAGGAATTCTTTCCCCACCAACCGCTTTTTCTATACCACTTTTAAGCTTACTTGCGGCCTAAAAACGCCTGAACGCCCACGCCCAGGTAAAAACGGCTGTAGCCATCCCCTGAGGTGTAGTTCACGATTGGCTCGAATGCTACATGGTCATTTGCAAACAAAGAGTAGCCCAAGCCCACATTAAATTCTGTGTAACTGTCTTCCTCACCAGTTTTGCTGTACAACATACCGACTTGAGGGAACAGGTTTTTCCATACGTAGTAACGTGCGAAAGGACCGAATTCCATCTGTGTTTCTTCCTCTACATCGATGTTGAAGTTTACCCCAACTGCCAACTTATTTGTTAGGAAATAACCTAATTGTGGCTCGAACTGGAATACGCTTTCACCGTCTTCTGATTCGAAATTTACAGAACCTCCTACCATCCAGGAACCCTTGCTCACTTGTGCTTGCGCAGTAGTAGCCAAAAACAAACCGCCCAGCAACAAGCTGAACGCCAACAGTGTACTTACTTTCTTCATAAGAAACAAAATTTTGGTTAGATAATGAGCCAAACTTAGATAAAGACAGCTGTATGGCTTTCTTATTTTGTAAATTTCGTTTCTCAAAAAAGAAAAACAAATAAGTTTATATTTGTAAATAAATATAAATCAGTTACTTACGAGAACAAAAAACGGCACCGTTTCGGTGACACTCCGTACGATTCAAATGAACAATTCCATTGCAATCCGATCGGCCAAAAGCCTTCCCGCTTTGGTCAACTGGTAGCAGCCTTGTTGTTCAACCATCCAACCATTAGAAAGATATACCAGCGCTGCCGCTTCCAACCGGTTGGCACCCTCTGGATGCAACTCTTGAAGTCGGACTTTTGCGCAGCCCCACTGGGTTCGAAGCATGGTCATCACATATTCATTGAATTGTTGTTCTTGGCTCAGTTGTTCCTGTTCAAACAGCAAATTACCCTCCTGCACCCCTTTTATGTACAGCGCATTGTTAGCGACATTCCACTGCCTGGAAAGTCCATTAAAGGAATGGGCGGAGGGACCTAGTCCGAGGTAATGTTCACCTCTCCAATAATTGCTGTTGTGCCTTGCGTACCTGCCTGGGAGCGCAAAGTTGGAGATTTCATACTGCTCATAGCCCTTTTTATCAGCCCAATCCATGAGGTATTCAAATTGATGGGCTGCTCGTTCCTCCTCCACCGCTGCTTTTTTCCCTTTTTGCACATGGTGATGCAGCGCGGTTCCCTCTTCCACCGTTAGGCAGTAACAAGAAAGGTGCGGAATGCCATATTCACCTGCAATTTCCAGGTTTTCCTCCCAAAAGGCATCGGTGGTGGTAGGAGAACCATAAATGAGATCAATCGTCAAGTCCTCGAACCCAGCACCAAGAGCCAACTCCAGGCACAGTCTTGCATGGCGTGCTGTATGCGCGCGGTTCATCCAATTTAAATCAGTTTCTTGAAACGACTGAATCCCAATGCTCAAACGGTTGACTGGAGTGTACTTTTTAAGGTCGGATAGCCACTCCTTGGTAATATCGTCTGGGTTTGCTTCTAAGGTTATTTCAGCGTCAGAAATCCATCCAAACTGTTTTTGTATTGCAGACAAAAGGCGTTCCAGATCCGCAATGGGGAGCAGAGAAGGCGTCCCTCCACCGAAATAAATGGTCGAAACGGGGGCAGGCAGTAGATAACTCGATCGGAGCACCAACTCCCCCAATAACGCTTCCGTCATAGCCTCTCGATGACGCAGGGAAGTACTAAAATGGAAATTGCAATAGTGACAAGCCTGTTTGCAAAAGGGAATATGAAGATAAATTCCAGCCAAAATTAAAAATGTAGTGTGCTTATGGTTGGGCAAATCAAGTAAAACATTGATTTTAAACCAAGTATAAAGCAGTTATAAATATTGCAGGAAAGCTTACAAACAGCTTTTATACACCTAAAAAAGGGAGCATCCTACTGCAAAAGTAAGGGGTCGCTCGGCTATCTCCATCACCCTAAACTTGTAAATGTACATTTCCAGTTATTAATTGGGTAAATCACCTTTTTAATGTGAAATATTACGATTGTGTACCGATATTTGCGGCCTATCATTCGACTTTATCTATGAAAATATTTTGCATCGGCCGTAATTACGCTGACCATGCCAAGGAATTAAATAATCCGGTTCCTACCTCTGAACCTTTGATTTTTATGAAACCCAATACGGCCTTGTTGCTGAACAACCGGCCTTTTTATTATCCGGAATACACCAAGGACTTGCACTATGAAGGGGAATTGGTACTTAGGATCTGCAAAAACGGGCGTTCAGTGCAACCTGAGTTTGCCTCCAGGTATTACGACGCTGTCGCTTTTGGCATTGATTTCACAGCGAGAGACCTTCAGGACCGTTTGAAAGCCAAAGGACATCCTTGGGAAATTGCCAAGGGCTTTGACCGCTCCGCCCCTCTTAGTAAATGGCTACCTTTGGAGGCCCTCCCAGATGTAAACAACGTCCATTTTCAACTGAAAAAAAATGGAGAAGTGGTTCAAAACGGACAGACCACTGATTTAATTTTTTCTTTCGACGCTTTGATCTGCCATATTTCCAAGTATTTTACCCTTCACAAAGGAGATATGATTTTTACAGGAACGCCCGCAGGCGTTGGTCCTGTTCAAATCGGAGATGTATTGGAGGGAAGCATTGAAGGCCAACAGTTCCTAACTTGCTCTATCAAATAAAATAACTCTTATGAAGGGAATTATCCTGGCCGGTGGGCTTGGTACTCGACTGTACCCCCTTACATTGGCCGTCAGTAAGCAACTGATGCCGGTGTACGACAAGCCAATGATTTATTATCCTTTGAGCACTTTAATGCTCGGTGGAATCCGCGAAGTAATGATTATTTCAACTCCCCACGACCTTCCTCACTTTCAACGTTTGTTGGGGGATGGATCCGAATTAGGAATGTCGTTCGAATACATGCCGCAGCCTGAGCCAAATGGCTTAGCCCAGGCATTCGTACTTGGCGCTGATTTTATCGGAAAAGACGATGCCTCGCTTATTTTAGGGGATAATATTTTTTACGGGGCGGGATTGAGTGACATGGTTCGCTCCTGCCAGCAACCGGAGGGCGGTATTATTTTCGCTTACCAGGTCGCCGACCCAGAACGGTATGGGGTGGTAGAGTTTGGAAACGACCTTAAAGTAATAAGTATTGAAGAGAAACCCAAAGTCCCAAAAAGCAATTTTGCGGTGCCCGGTTTGTATTTCTACGACAATTCAGTGGTTGATATAGCCCGCAATCTTCAACCCAGTCCTCGGGGGGAATACGAAATTACAGATGTAAACCGGATTTACCTGGAGCAAGGAAAACTATCGGTGCGTCCAATGGGCCGCGGATACGCTTGGCTGGACACCGGCACCCATACCAGCCTGATGCAGGCTGGACAATTTATTCAGACCATTGAGGAACGACAGGGATTAAAGGTAGGTTGTATCGAAGAGGTGGCTTGGGAAATGGGATTTATTGACGATGCGGGCTTAGAGAAACTTGGCCATAAGTTCCTAAAGAGTGGCTACGGTGAGTACCTGCTTAAATTGTTACAACAGCAGTAAACTTGACTAAAGCAGCCTATTACATAAAAGGCTCTAACCTATCCCGGGTCAGAGCCTTTTATTGTTTACTAGGAGATGTGTTTATTTCTTGGACTCGGCTTTTTTTCTAAGCTCTTCTTTGTCCACTATTTTAATTGCCTTTCCCCCTTCGAGTTTTCTGGAAACAGCTGAATAAGGCCCAGTAACCACCGTTTCTCCTGCCTGTAATCCGGTTACAATTTCAATAAAGTCATTGTCTTGAATGCCCGTTTTTACCTCCCGAACGGCCACTGTATCTCCGCTGACTACAAAGACAATTTCTTTGATTTCAGATGAGCTGGTAGCGGTTTTTTTAGTATCCGGAGCATCCTCCTCCTTGGTTTCTTCTTCCAGTCGAGTGGTCACTGCGATGAGTGGCACACTTAAAGCTCCCTCCACGGTATTGGTATAAACATCAACAGATGCTGACATCCCAGGACGGAAAGGGTAGGTTTTACCGGGCTGTATTAAGTCTTTGTACGAATCTACATCTACCCTGATTTTAACGGTGAAATTTGTTACCTGATCAGAGTTCAGCAAAGCAGCGGTTCCGACATTACTGGCGGAATTGGCGATTTCAGTTACTTTTCCCTTGAATTTACGCCCCAAATAAGCATCCACCTCAATATCCGTCTCATTGCCCACGGCCACCTTATTGATGTCATTTTCGCTTACATCTACTTGTACTTCCATGCTTTGAAAATTGGCGATGCGCATCATCTCTGTTCCAGTCATCTGAAGTGTTCCTACCACACGCTCCCCTTTTTCAATAGTCAGCTTACTAACTACCCCGCTAACTGGTGCTGTAATAATGGTTTTGCGCAGACTGGTATTTAGTTCTTTCAAGCGTGCATTGGCACTATTGATGCCAAAATCGGCGGCCCGAACATTCTCTTTAGCATTCTTCAGACCAGTTTCGGCCGTTTTCACAGCAGCCTCAGAAACAGCCACTCCGGCTTCAGCCGCTTTAAAGGTATTTTGGGCGGTTTCAAATTCGGCGGCAGAAATTACGCCTTCTTTATACAACTTTTCGCTGCGGATGAACGCATTTTGGGCTACTTTCAACTGGGACTGTGCCCGCCCGAGGTCGGCTTTGGCCTGTTCCACCTGTGCGGCAGCGCTATTAATGGACTGGCTAGATATTTCGCGTTGTGCTTTGGCGGTACCTGCGGCAGCCTGCCCCTGTTCAACAGCACTTTGGTATTCGTCTGGCCGAATTTTGGCAAGTACCTGACCAATTGTAACAGAATCTCCCTCTTTAACATATAGTTCGATTACCTCTCCGGAGACATCCGAGCTAATTTTCACCTCTGTCTCTGGGAAAATTTTTCCAGAGCCGCTGACCGTTTCTTTGATAGCCCTTGCCTGGACCTGTTCAACGTATACTTCTTCACCCTTTGGCTTGGCTTTAATCCGATACCAGGCGAAAGCAATCAGAGCGATAAATGCCAGAGCCAGCAGATAAGGGAGCCATTTTCGTTTAATATTGGTGCTCATAAGATAGAATAACTTGTATTGGAAAAGTCAAAAGCTTATTTTTATTCAGGTGCTATGGGTTTACCTAGGTAAAATTCAAGGACTTTTATTTTGAACAAATAATCGTATTTTGCTACGGAGAGGTTGTTGGAGGCGATATCAAAACTATTTCGGGCAGTGCTTCGTTCAAAAGCGTTGGAAGCGCCGATTTGATACCTCTTTTCTGCATTTTCAAAGGCAAGTTGAGAGGCTTCCAGGGTTTTTTGGGCGGCCTCCATCTGCTTTTTGGCTGATCGCACATTCGCGATGGCCACTTGAATATCGTTTTTCAGTTGCTGCCGGACTTGGTTCTGCTGCAATTGGG
>CANHDG010000133.1 GCA_947459365.1 Saprospirales bacterium | reverse complement strand
GTGTTCCAAAGGTATTGATAGGGTATAGTTCCTCCTTGAACGCTGGTTTGTAAGCTGCCATTGCTCACGCCAGCGCAGGTGGGCTCGTCAAGTACCCAAGGCCCTACCAACAGGGGGGCTGGTTGCTGAATTGCAAAGGATTCGACTAAAGAACAGCCGTTATGATCGGTTAGTGTAACGAAGTATTGACCCGCGATTAGATGACTGATGGTATTGGTGACATTCCCGTTGCTCCAGTGCGCCTGCCAGGGCGGGGTGCCGCCATTGACTTTAATTGAAGCGGTCCCATCACCAGATTCAAAGCAGGTAAGATCGGTTTGGGTCCGCATCACACTAGGTGGTTCCGGGGCTGAGAGGGTAAAGCTCTCGGTTACACTGCATTGTTGACTATCTGTAAGCGTGAGGGAGTAACTGCCTGCGGTCAGGTTGTTGCGATTGGATTGGCTACTATTGTTCTCCCATTTTAAACTATACCCGGGGGTCCCACCCATCCCTGCAACTTCAATCGCCCCGTCGGCGCTATTGAAGCAATTGGGTGTGGTGAGCAAATGCTGGATCTGGAGGGCTGGGGGAGCTACCAATTCCAAATTAGGAATGATCTGCTGGCAGTTGCCTCCAGTTACTGTTACAGAGTAAATGCCAGGGGCTAGTCCAGTGAGTTGGTTGGTAGTGGCTGCACCGGAGCTCCATTGGTAGCTAAGACCTGTTCCGGAGGCATTGATGGTAATACTTCCAGTGCTATTGGTGCATTTTGGAGCAGAGAGGCTGACGGACTGGACGGTGAAAAGGGGGCCATTTACCAAAATTGGAGGCGTTTTCAGACTGCAACCCCATTGGTCGCTGATCGTGATATGGTATCCTCCTTGGGTTAAGTTGGAGAGGGTGGTGCCACTTGATCCAACTCCGGTTAAGGTCCCGGCACTGAAATTAGGTCCGGACCATTGGTAGGTAAAGGGAGCTACTCCATCCAGAGGCTGTAGGCTGATGCTGCCGTTGTTGCCGCCACAAAAACTAACTGTCACCACCGGTCCAATATTGGCTTGCGTGATGCTTGGGAGTACTTGTAGTTGAATGGTATCGCTGGCGCTGCAACCAAATGGATCGGTAACGGTGATGGAGTAGGGGACAGACAACGGAGAGGTTTGTGTATTATTTGCCTGAAATTGGATCTGGGGAAATGTTCCTCCGGTGCTCCACTGGTATTGAACGGCAGTCGGTGATTGGGCGCTCAGGGCTACGGTAGCGCCCAGGCAGACCGTCAGGCTATCGCCGTTTGTAATCTGGACCGATGGATTGGTTCGTACTTTTAGTAATATAGGTAGATGGTTGCTACAGCCTTCGTTGGTGGTTTTCAGGGCAAAAATCAAACTGTCACTGCTTACAATCAGTTGGTTTGGAAGTAAATTGCCGACGTTGGCAGGCAATGCACTGTGAAAACGGATGGATCCGGTGGTTTGTTGAAGGTCGTTGATGATCAGACTTTGGAGGCTTAGGCTACTGCCAGGGCAAGTAAGGGGTTGGGAACCAAGCACTAACGCTGGTTTTTCCAATACCAAAATGCTTCCACTGGTCCTTGCACTTGCACATCCTCCGTTGGTTATACTATCGAGTACCCATACAGTTTGGGTGCTCTGTACAGCGGGTATACTTAATTGAGGGCCGCTCGCAATAGGAGTTCCCCCGGATGCAGTATTGAACCAGTAATAGGTGCCTCGAGCCATCGGGTTTTGAACCGACCGCACAACAGTGTCGCCTTGGCAAACGGGCGCTATGGGGTTCAGAACGGGGGGGGCTAAAAAGAAGGCATCTTGGTTACCGTTGCAATTTTCATCGAGGCCGTTGCATGGAATCTCGGGTGCACCCGGATAAATAAAGCTCACCGCGTCGTTGCAATCACCTGGCACGGCGGTGTACCCGGCCGGGATGGCAGGTAGGCAAGAGATCAGGTACTGGGCGGTATTGCCGAAGCCATCTCCATCCAGGTCTTGGTAATAGGTATATTCGATGGAGGAGGCAGGGCTTGCCCCATAAAAATGCAGATTATCGATGGAGATATCGCCGAAGGCCCCAAAGGTGCCAACTGCCGTTAGTTGGAACAAGGCGGTTTTTTGATGGTAGGCGCTTAGGTCCACATAGGCCTTATGCCATTGTTTCCCTTGGTTGCCTGTCCAGCTTTTAATGGTTTGCCAAGTGGCACCGCCGTCCACACTCCCTTCCAAACTGAGGCGCCCCATTTGTCCAAGTTTGGTGTTCATGTAATACTCCATGGAGAAGTGACAGGGGCTTCCGGGCACCGCAAGAATGTCCAGACAACGAGTCCTGAGCACGGCTTTTTTACCATTGGCCCCTCCAGGACTGCAGGAGTTTCTGAAAAACAAATAGGATCCCGAACCTCCAGCGGGCGACTTTGGTCCAGAGGTGGGAAAATTAAGGCCTGCGCTGCTCCTGATTTTCCAATCAAAATCATCTCCCGCTGTGTTTTGCCAAATACCAGGAAGCGGACACCCTGTTTCGCAATCCAAGGAGCAATCCGATAAGGTGTTAAAATCCTCCAATAGTTGAGGCGGACAAGCGGTTTGAAATCGAAGAGGGGCGGAATAGACAAAAAAGCCCTCAGGACCACAGGCTACTCCTAAAAATACTTGGTAACTGCGCAGTGGTTCGAGGTCCTCCAATTGGACAGTCGTAGTTGCTGGAATCAGTACATTGCCTTCTCCCAGTTCCGGAATAAATCCCTCGGGGCCAACTACCAATCGAATGTCCTGGCCAGAAAGCCCACTCGGGTCCCAGATGACCGTGGCGCTCTCGAGACCTGTTTGTACCAGCTGAGGGGGCTGTGGAGAGGAGCAGGGAAGGGGCTCAAATACCAATTGTGCCAGTCGAAGCACACCGGTCTGGAGCAATTTTTGATCACAAAAAGTGAGTTCCCAGGTCCCATTGGGTGATTGACCGTTGTGAAACACCTGAAGCGAAGAGTCAGGCCGCCACTGTCCTGTAATATTATCCTCTTCTTTTGCATCTGACAAAGAGGGGAGGCTTGGGTCATCTTTCAGTTCGATGTAGGTCGAACAGCTATTTTGTTGATAAAAATTTCCAATGTTTCGATCGCCTTCTGAAAACGAAGCAATGATGCGACGTTGGGTGCCATCCGGACTTTTCAGCCAGCCTCGCAGTTCACCCCTGGAAGGGTGTTGGATGGCTAATCGTACGCCTTTTATCCGGACGTTGGTTCCAAGCGCTGTTCCGGGTGCCTGCCGCACCCGCCAGCGAATGCGGGTACAGGAGGTGTCCCTCAATGGAAGGTTGACGCAGGCTTGTCGATCACTTAGGTCGGTCGTGAAAAAGTGAGCAGAGGACCAGATACTGTTTCCGCCTCCAAAGCAGCGAGCCCGCACCCGAAAGCGGTACAGCTGACCAGGAACCAGGTCGGTCACCAAGAAGGGGGGATCTGATACAGGCGTGTAGTTTGGTATTCCAGTAAACGGTTCAGAAGCGGGTCGTAATTCCACATCGTATAGGGTTGCTACATCCGTCCAGGTGAGCTCTACACTGGTATCGGTGACAAAATTGGCTGATAATAATCCAGGGGCTACACAATTGGCCGAAAGCGGAACGGAAGCCCCCAATAGGAAAAAGCCAAAGATGCTTAGCAGTCTTAATATGTTCGTACGTTGGTAGAACAGGATAGTCATAAGTTAAAACATAGAGGTAGCCCCAAAAGGATGTTTTTTTTCGGCGGATAAATGCAACCCTGTAAAGGCTAGTGTGGCTGTACCCTCTGTAAGTGCAGGTCCAGCAGGATTAATGAAGATGGATAAAGCGCGTGCTATTTCCCGTTTTCAGCCTATGGCCCTGCTGTAAAGAACAGATGTACATCCATATCGCCGGGATTATCACGCTACACACCAAGTTGCAATTATCGCGCCAACTAGGGTGCTTTTTCCGAACTTTTTTTAAAAATCAAAAAGGCTCCCTATTTGCCGGAGAGCCTTTTTTTTCTAGACAGCAATAAGCGACTTCGCCAATTAACGGTTTAGGTCCCAGTTGTACTCGTTATAGCTAATTTTTCGGGTTTTGAGCTCTTTTTGGTAGTACTTTCTTAGAAAGGTGTGTAGATCTTCAAAATCGGCTGCATACCATTCAAAAATTTTGCTCAGCCGGAGTGGTTGGCCACTCAGCTGGTTGTATCCAGAGTGATTGATAAAATAGAAGGTGCGGGCTTCCAACTGTTGCTCTAGTTGGCTTGGCAAATAGGCTTGATGGAGGAGGGGCGGACAAGATTTGGCTGCGCAATTAAGGGCGAAATGGATACGGGGATCTGCCCATTTCTTGCGTAAAATTTCGTGTTCAATTTGATTCAAGCTGTATTTTTTACCGCCCAATGGAATGCGTTTTACGTCCCAGGTTTTGCCCTGGTCGAGCTGAAGGATGCTCTTGACGGGGTAATTTCGAACAATCAAGTCGAGGGTAAAGGCATTATACGCATTGATCCAGTACGCCATGGCAACCTCTCGCGGAGTGGAAACTTCCGGTACTTGGTTGGAAAGTTTTTGCAAATAGGCTTGAAGGCGGGCGTGCTCCCGTTGTAAGCCATCGTATCGTACTTGACCCTCGGAATTAACATATTGCTGCAGCAGGTCGTTGAAGGGGAGGTGAAGACTATCTACAGCGGTAAACTGCTGTGCTGTCAGCGGGCTACTCAGCGCCAGCAGGAGCAAGATCCAAAACGTTTGTTTCATGGTACTAAGACGAACAATCCAGGGATTCTGTTGTCTGGACAGGCTCATTTTTCACCCGGGAGTTGCAAAAGCTTGGCTGGACGGGTGAAAAACAAGGATCCCCATTTGACTCGTTTGTCAAATAGGGATCTTTTTTGTAATTTCACGAATGCGGCTTACTTGTTTAAACTGGTTTTTCGAGAAAATCAATGCCGAATACGTTTACCCGGCATGTCATTTGCAACTTACATCTAAAAGTCGTTGTGTATCAGATGATGCAAAGATGCATATTTGCTTTTCAATTTAACTAATTTTTGTAGATCTTTTTTTTAATAATAAGAATTATTTTTAGTTAAAAAAAATTTTAAATAATTGAAAATGAGTATTTTATTATTTAAAAAAGAGGTCAAATTTTTTTAAAAAAATAAAATAAAAATAGCCCTAATTTCTATTCCATCCCTGTTTTGAGTGGTAAATGGGAGACTGGATCTCTTTGGGGCTGGGTCTATTTCTTTTTCCTAAAATACGCTAAAAATTACAAGGGTGCTTTTGGGAGGGTCCTTCTCGATTATCCCTGCTTTTCTTGTCTCCTATCTTTGTCAGATTTTGAAAAAAGCCCTATTCATCCTCGTTTGATTGGGCTGGTTTTGCTAACTTTGGCTGCCAGAACTCATAACGAGTTGCAGCCACTGAGCGGATCCAGAGAAAGCGTAAAAAGGGGGTGTTTACCTTGCTTCTTTTGTCCAGCCGATCGTAATCAGCGAGGGATCCTGCATCTGAAACCCAACTTATTATGCGTATTTTATACCATCCGGATGTTTTGTTGCACCGTACAGGCGATCACCCGGAGTCTATTCATCGTTTGGATTATTTCCCGCCGATCTGTCCAGTGGAGCCTGCTCCCGATGGCCAGCCATTTTTGGAGCTGGTGCATTCCTTTGACTACATCGAAAAAGTGCGTCTCTATTCTGAAACCGGACAGCCCCTGGATGGGGATACCCTCACTTCCATTCACAGTTTTGAGGCGGCCACTGCCGCGGTTGGTTTAGCCATTCAGGCGATGGAGGAGCGTGCTTTTGCGTTGGTTCGACCGCCTGGGCACCATGCTTTTGCGGAAGAAGGTCATGGTTTTTGCTTATTTAACAACATAGCAATTGCTACTCAAAAGGCTGTTCAAGATGGGAAGCGCGTTTTGATTTTGGACATTGATGGTCATTTAGGGGATGGTACCATGGATATTTTTTACCAGACCGATCAGGTGCTGTTTTGGTCCTTGCACCAGTATCCGGCCTATCCAGGCAATGGCTATTCGAACGAAATCGGGGCAGGGAGGGGCCTTTATTACACGATGAATACCCCATTGCCACCTGGAAGCGGGGATGATATTTTTCTGCATGCGATCGATTATATGTGGCCGGTTGTAGAGCAGTTTTCACCTGATTTAGTAGCCGTTTCGGCCGGTTTTGATGCTCATCAGTTTGATCCCATGTTGCAATTGAATGCCAGCGGTCATTTTTTCTACAAAGTGGGTCGAAGGTTAACAGAGCAATTTCCCGGAAAGGTTTTTGCGGTGCTGGAGGGAGGGTACAATCCGGAGGAGCTGCCCAAATGCGTGTTCAATTTTGTCGCTGGGGTCAATTTGGAGGAAATGCCTTTTCCTGAAACCGGCACTACTTCGGGTTTGAGGCTATGGGAGACGTATGAAATGCACTTACATGCTGCGGCAGGTGCTTTATCCAGACATTGGAAATTTTAACCTATGAAAGACCTGTTAGACCGTTTTTTTCAGCCTAAAACCATCGCGGTTTATGGTGCTACCGATAAGCCTGGCAAGGTAGGTCAGGCGGTCATCCACAACTTGGCCTCCTTCGGGGGGCAGGTTTTTCCCGTTAATCCTCGGTACTCAAAGGTCAACGGGCTCCAATGCTATAAAAACACCAGCAAACTTCCTTTGGTGCCTGACCTGGCGATTGTGGCTACGCCAGCCGATACGGTGGTAGGCCTGATTGAAGACTTTGGAGCGAAGGGTATCCGCTGCACCTTGATTCTGTCGGCCGGTTTTAAGGAGGCAGGACCAGAAGGGGAGCAGCGGTTCCGCGACCTGCGGCATGCTGCCAAGGAGCATCAAGTGCGGATTATTGGACCCAATTGTATGGGACTGCTCACCCCTTGGCTTTCGTTGAATGCTACCTTTTCACCGGCCCTGCCCCCAGCAGGACGGGTAGCGTTTATTTCCCAAAGTGGAGCAATTGGCTCCGCCATCCTGGATTGGGCGGCCAGTAAACAGGTCGGCTTTAGCTATTTCGCTTCCGTGGGCTCGATGGCCGATATTGGCTTCGAAGAATTGATTGATTATTTTGCTTCAGACTCCCGTACCGCCTGTATTCTAGTGTATATGGAGCGGTTGAAGGATGCCCGCCGGTTTATGAGCGCTGCCCGCTCTTTCGCTCGTTCCAAACCGATTGTAATCCTCAAACCAGGGGATAGCCTGGAAGGGGCTCGGGCGGTGATGTCCCATACAGGTTCCCTCGCCGGAAATGATGCAGCCTATGACGCAGCCTTTAAACGGGCCGGCGTAATCAGGGTACAAAGTGTCCAGCAACTCTTCGACTGCACCCAGGCACTGGCTTCCCAGCCACTTCCAACAGGCAATCGACTGGCGATTGTTACCAATGCGGGCGGTCCAGCCATCCTAGCTACTGATGCATTGATTCGGGGCGGTGGACAAATGGCAAAGTTGAGTCCCGAAACACTGGAAGAGCTCCGTTCCAAGCTATCGCCCACAGCCAGCATCCACAATCCTGTAGATGTACTGGCCGATGCAGGAGTCGAAGAGTTTCGAACCGCACTTCGGGGTTGTTTGTATGATCCCGGAGTCGATGCCGTGCTGGTAGTTCTAACGGCACAGAGTGTGACCGATCCTGCTCAGGTGGCTCAAATGGTCGTCGCAGAGTCAAAGTTGGTGCGTACCAAGCCTGTTTATGCCTCCTGGATGGGAATGAACTCTGTGAAGGCCGGCCGCGAAGTGCTGGAAACCGGAAAAATTCCTTGGTTTCCATTCCCCGAGCGCGCAGTGGACTTGTTTATCCGGATGGCCAGCTACCGCCAAAACCTGGAGATGCTCTACGAAACACCGGAGGATTTACCCATTGAATTTCCAGGAATCCGAAGGGAGGATGCCCGGGCTATAATCGCAGAAGCGCAACAAAATGGCATCACCAACTTAAATGAATTCCAAAGCAAACAATTGCTGTCTTGCTATGGCATCCCGGTAAATGC
>CANHDG010000132.1 GCA_947459365.1 Saprospirales bacterium | reverse complement strand
TGGCGTCGGTAGCCCACTTCGGAGAATAGTTGAAGGCTAGTTTGTACATACTGATGGCGGGTAAGCGCTAATTTGGCTGTTTGAAACCATTGGTTTCGGGTACTTTTATTGTATTGGAAAGAGGTTCCTAAGCTCAGCCCCAGGTGAGGGTTTTGAAAGACCTCTCCAGAGCCTGGCAACAAGGTGGCTTGGGTAAATACAGAGGCTATTAGAGGGTAGGTATGCACCTCGTTCGACTGCTGGGCGGAAAGGTGGGTGGCCATTCCAAGCAGCAGAAAGGTCAATATTTGATAAAAAGAGTTCATAGTGAAGTGGCTTATGAAAAGATGGGTCAAAAATCAGCTGTTTTTTACTGTTGAAGCAAGAATGAACATCATTGAGCAAGCTGATCTTACCTAATCGTCAGGGTAAAAAAAATGCACCTGCTGAACTAGGCAGCAGGTGCATTGGCCGAATAATGGACCCTATTTATTGGTAAAGAGCAGCTATTTCCTGTTCGTATTTTTGAAGGATAACCCTTCTTTTTAGCTTTAAGCTTGGTGTGAGTTCCGCCTCAGAACCATCCGATTTAGAAGGCTCCCAGTTGTGAGGAACCAGAACGAACTTTTTCACTTGTTCGAACTGTGCAAAATGTGGGTTAATCCGCTCCACCAGCATTTGATAACGCTCCAACACCTTGGGGTGTTTTAGCATTTCAGGCAAAGAGGACCATTCAATTTCATGTTTATGGCACCACTCTTGAAGTCCCTCCACGGAAGGTACGAGGAGAATGGAGACGAATTTGAAGTTATCGCCCACTACCATTGCTTGATCCACCAGGCGGTGTTCGCGGTACAATGCTTCTATAGGGGCTGGGGCTACATATTTTCCGCCACTTGTTTTGAGTAATTCCTTTTTGCGGTCCGTAATTTTCAGGAAGGTTTTGCCAGCTGGTCCGGGTACGAGGGCTCCGATGTCTCCTGTGCAAAGCCAGCGTTCTCCATTTATTTCCCTAATAACTTCAGCTGTTTTTTCCGGTTGGCGGTAGTACCCTTGCATGATTCCGGCACCTTTAGCAAGAATCTCGCCCTCGCCTTCTGGGAATCCCGGTGTGGGTTCGATCCTTACCTCCACGCCTTGGATTACCTGTCCAACGGTTCCTAACAGGGCCCCTCCGGGTTCGAATTGGCTGAAGCTCAGGGCGGGTGCAGCTTCTGTCATTCCGTAGCCTTCTCGCACCCTGATATTGGCGGCATTAAAGACCCGCATGATACGGACTGGGCAAGCGCTGGCGCCCACGATAATACCATTTACTGAGCCACCCAAAGCAGCCCTCCATTTTGAAAAGATCAGTTTATCCGCTATTTTCCATTTAAAAGCGGACCAGCCGGTTGGGTGTTGGTCAAAATCCCAGTGATCCGCCATTTCCATAGCCCAAAAGAAAAGCCATCGTTTGATACCTTTCAGATCCATTCCTTTGGAATAGATTTTATCGTATACTTTTTCGAGTAGTCTTGGGACTGCACTAAAAAAGTGAGGTTTTATCTGTTGTAAATCGCCCGTTTCTCCACCTAATTTATCGGGGGTGGTAAAGGAAACACTTACTCCATAGGCGGTATAAGCGTAAAGTACCGCTCTTTCGAAAATATGACTTACCGGTAAAAAGCTGAGTCCACGGTCCCCACGTCCGATCGGGATAAGCGTCCGCATCGTTTCCACATTGAAAACAACATTTCGATGAGTAAGAACTACACCTTTAGGGTTGCCAGTGGTACCTGAAGTGTAGATGTAAGTAGCCAGATCATCTGGTTGGATGCCGGCACTTATTCGCTCAATTTCGGTATCCAGTTCGGCATCGTCTGGTCCTGGTACCATCAAGCGGCTCCAGCTGGCTGCTTCTGGGTGTTCGAACAAGGTAAAGACTTCCTTTAGAGAGGGGGTGTTTTGTTGGGCCGCTTTTACTTTATCGTATAAATCGCCTGGCCCTACAAAACAGTAGGCTACCTCAGCCTCCTGTAAAATGTATTGGTATTCTCTCGGGCTGATGGTAGGGTACATTGGGACTCCAATGATGCCCAACCGAAGCAGCGCGTAGTCTAAAGCGATCCACTCTGGAAGGGTCTTGTAAACAACAGTACCTACGCGGTCGCCTGGCCGGAGTCCAAGACGCAACAGCCCCCGGGAGAGGGCATCAATCCATTGGATCATTTCGGTGCTGGATTTATAGATCCATTCACCGTTTTCAATCTGGTGGCCAAAGGCTTTTTCGAGTGGGAAATCGCGGGCTTGCTCGAAGATGTAGTCGAATAAGCGCTTGTCTAAGGTATTGTTTTGCTGCATAATGGAATGGATGATGTCGTTTTGCTGCAGGCGAAAGTAATACTATTTATTAAATTTGTAACTCTTACAGGGTTTGGAATATGAATGTCGGCTGCTGCTGGGAAAGGTAAAATAATATTATTTGGTTTTGGTTATTATTTTGACCTTATTCCAAATTTTATTTTACTACATTAATTTAATATAAAAAGTTTATAAAAAAAAACGTATAATAAACTTGGCGCTAGTGTCGGTGATTTCGTACATTTGTAATTATTACAAAATCGAAGGGAATAGGATTTACAGGGAGATGTGGCTTAATGCTATAAATCTGTTGAAAGATTCTGTGTATTTTTAATTGGATGCTATTTTGTCCGCCAATTTTGACAGGGGTTGGGCAAAATTTGTTGTCTGCCCACTCCAGCGTGTTGGGTCGATTTGTTTATTTAATCTTTTTTTAATGCCCTGGCCGATCAGCTGAAAATACACAGTTCATGAGTACAATTGACAGCAGCACTATGACACGGATGCCATCCTCCCAGAATGTAAGTCCAGCGCCTCTCAAAATGATTTTCAAAGGGCGTTTGGAATTTGGGGCACAGCGGACTTTTGACATGGTTACCAAGCACTGGTCAACCAGGCTTGAGACCTATTTCAAGTCCGACATATTATTCAAGTTAGAGGATATTTTTCTTACGGATGATTTCGCATTGTCGTTGCCACAGCCCCACACCACTGTGATGGGAACAGAAAAAGCATGGCGTGGAACGACCGACTTATTTCGGGAAATCGTTCAATTTGCCGTTGTCGGGAAGATACAAGCATGGTGTATTTCAAATGGGGAGGTAACCGAAATTACCTTGGAGCCGAAAACGGATAAGGTAGCTGTTTCGGAGTACTGGCTGGGTTGCGAGTTGGTACAAAAAGATGGTCAGATGGAAGAAGCCTCTGCTGCTTTGAGCAGGGCCATCGAGAAATACCAGCGTCATGCGCTTGCGTATGAGCGCAGGGGATATGTGAACTATAAACTTCAGAATTACGGCGATGCTTTGTATGACTTTACCAAGAGCATCGATGTGAATCCTGCCAATCCAGAGCCCCACTATGGTAGGGGCAAGGTGCGTATGTTAAGCGGTGAGTGGGAATTGGCAGCACAGGATTTTGATGCAGCTGTGAAACGCTCCATTGCGCTTCAGCCTATTTTTTGGCTAGCTCGCCTTAAAAAATGCCAGTGCCTAGTCAATCTAGAGCAATATGCTCCTTGCATTTCTGATTTGCAACTATTCGTTAAGCGAGAATTTACCGCAGAGAATCCAAATTTCCGTAGGCGGCGTTTGGCCTGGTACCTATTAGGACGTTGCTACCTGGCTACTTCCGATCTGAAAAATGCATTGGATGCCTTTAACCAAGCCCTTTCTATCAAAGAAGGAGTTGAGTTGTTGTCCGATGCAGATTTGTTTTTATACCGTGGAAGAACCTTACACGCTACTGGGGCTTCCTCCTTCGCAAAAGACCTGGATGCAGCCGCCAAGCTAGGGAGCGAAGAAGCTGCCAAGCTATTGAAAGAGTGGAAAAAATAAACTGAAAAGACGGAACTCGTTGGAGTCAAATACATTCTCAGCGTTTTCCAGTGCTTGTTAATACGGATTTCCTGATGGAAATCTCCTTCGATGCCTGTTGGGAGTAAACCCTGACAGGCATCTTACAATTCAACTACTTAGTTATGCATCGACCACTTCTAGGCGCGCTGATCGTTTTGATTAGCCTGGTTACGGCAGAAGGACAAGCTCCCAAGGACAAACGGAAAGATATTTTTGTCAAGGTAATCGCGTTGGACTCCTCGATTGGGTTGGATATCCGCTATGCTACCATTCAAAATTTCACTGGGGTTCGTATCTACGACTGTGCGGAATGCCTACTTCGTCCAGAGGCCGCTCAGGCCTTGGTGCGTGTACACCAGGGGTTGCGTGCAAAGGGATATGGGGGGCTAAAGCTATTTGACTGTTACCGACCTAGACCCTATCAACAACGATTGTGGGACAAGGTACCTAATCCAAATTATGTGACGCCTCCGTCAAAGGGTTCAATGCATTCCCGAGGACTTGCTGTTGATCTGACCATAGTGGATCAAAATGGGCATGAATTGGATATGGGAACGCCTTATGATTTTTTTGGGAGGGAAGCACACAGCGATTACCTGAACCATTCAGCAAAGGTCCTTTCCAACCGAAAACTACTACAAAAGGCCATGGAAGAGGCTGGTTTTGGTGGAATTCGGACTGAATGGTGGCATTTTTCATACAGAAAATCCAATTATCCTTTGTCAGATTATTTATGGGAATGTCGTTAAACATCGACTGAGAATAGCCAATCGCCGAAAAAAAACGAACAAGGCTATAAAAACAGAATTATCTTTGTAATCCTTTAGGTTATAATACCTTCAGAAGAACACTTAACTATCAACCGTTTATGCGCTTACTCATTCCTATTTTATTTTGGACTCTGTGGTCAGTCAGCTCCTCGGTTTCTGCACAGTCTACCCGTCGGGTTTTTTGGCAGGAACGCGCTCTTGACCAAATTACGATACCAGAACAGGCGGTTCGGGAATTTGAACCGGACGCTTATTTTGCTTACCAACTAGATTACGAGGCCGTACGTTCGTACTTAGCGACTGCCCCACGGGAATTTTCCTTGGAGGGATTGCGCCAACCCTTAAAGCTTTCTATACCAACTGCGGAGGGAAGTTTGGAAACATTTGCAGTGACCGAATCACCGGTCGTGACAGAGCGTATCCGTGAAAAATATCCACTTATCCGCTCTTATTCTGGTTACTCTTTAGTCGATCCGGCCAAAAAAGTGAAAATTACGCTATCTCCTGAGTGGGGCTTTAAGGCAACGATTCGCAGGTCTGACAAAGGGTTGGAATATGTTGAGCCGCTTGCTAAAGGGCAGAACCAACTTTATATGGTATACGATCGGAGAGCATTCCCATCCAAATTTCGGATTCCAGGGGTTACGCTGACCTCCGATATGATGTTTACTCCAGACCAGATTGTTGAAGCGGCTCCACCAAGGGTAGCTGCGGACGCTCCTGTGTTGAATGAGCGGGGAGTCGAACTAGCAGCCCCTGTTAAAGTAAAGATTTATCGCTTTGCCTGCGCTGCGACCGGAGAGTTTTCCCAAGACCATGGAGGAACTACCGCCTCTGTGTTAGCAGCTATGGTCAACTATACCGCTCAACTAAACCTGTTTTATGAATCCGACCTAGATATCCGCTTGATTTTGGTCGATCAAGTAGAGTCTATTCTGTTCTTAGATCCAGCAACTGATCCTTATACAGGAACAACAGTGGGTGAGTGGATGAGTCAAAATCCAGCGGCCATGATCAATACCATTGGATTTAATACTTACGATATTGGGCACGTATTTGCTCGTTATCAAGGTGGAAATGCAATTGGAGTAGCAGGTGGACAATGCTGTACCGACTTTAAAGGGCGTGGTTGCTCTTCTGCTTTCCCGCCTTACGGAGATTATTTTCTTTCTATTATTGGACAAGAAATCGGTCACCAGTGGTCGGGTGGCCATACTTGGACGTACTGTGGTTCACTTGGGCCTGGGGACGCCCCTAGCTCCGCCTGTGAGCCAGGATCTGGTAGCACCATTATGTCGTATGCAGGTGCTTGTGGAGCAGATAATCTCCCTGGTGTAGGCACCGGTGATTTGTACTACAATGTTTGTTCGATTACCGAAATTAAAGCCTTTTACGAAACGGGGATCGGAAGTACTTGTGGTTCTTATGAGACGGTTCCGAACCAGCACCCAACTGCAATTATCAACTACCCTGACAATTTGTTTTTGCCGATTAGCACGCCTTTCGCGCTTACAGGTGCTGGGGTAGATCCAGATGGAGATCCCCTCACTTACTGTTGGGAGCAGTCGGACCGTGGTCCGTTGGTGCCGTTAGGGCAGCCACAGGGGAATACACCACTTTTCCGGACGTATCCTCCCACTACCTCTCCTACCAGGACTTTTCCGCGTATCCAGACGGTAATAGCTAATCAAAATAATGTTGGGGAGTTACTACCTACCTACAACCGCGACTTAACGTTCTGTTTGACCGTTCGGGATAACCGTTCAGGTGGGGGTGGTATCGGAATTGATACCCTTGAAATGCGGGTAACAGCCGCTGCTGGTCCATTCCGGGTTAGCTTCCCCAATACAAACGGTGTTGTTTGGCATCCAGGTGAATACCAAACAGTAACTTGGAGCGTTGCAAATACCAATGTAGCACCAGTCAACTGCAAAAAAGTAAACATCAAAATGAGTAAGGATGGTGGGCTTACCTACCCCATTACCCTAGCAGAAGGCATCACGAATAATGGATCCGCTTGTGTCCTGGTTCCAAATGAACTTGGGACGAGCAACCGTATCCGGGTAGAAGCGGCTGATCACGTATTCTTTGATATTTCGAATTCTAATTTCAAGATTGAGCCAGTGGTTAGCCCTGGTTTTGCGATCTGTAGCCAGGAAACAGAATTTCAGGCTTGCTTACCAGGTGCGTTTACCTTGCCTGTTGGAAGCAGCGCATGGGCAGGATTCAATGAGGAGTTGACTTATTCTGTATTGGACTTGCCAGTAGGTGCTTCGGCTAGCTTTTCTCAGAATCCGGCACCAGCAGGTACCGACATTGCTGTAAATGTTGATTTTGCTGGAACCTTGGAGGGTACTTATACCGTAAAGGTAGTAGCAGCAGGCGCTTCTGCGGCTGATACTATTTCAGTCAAGATGACGGTGGTATCCAACGAGTTTGGTGCCTTTGCTCTTTCTTCACCAGTAGATGGAAGTGCGGGTGTTCCACAGGCGCCCATGCTGCGTTGGACGTCCATCGCAGATGCGAATCAGTACCAAGTGCAGGTGGCTAGTAATCCATCCTTCGCACCTGGCACGCTCAAGTTAAATAACTCTACTGTAACGGCGGACTCGCTGCTGGCTAGTGCGAATTTAGAGAAGGGGACGATTTATTACTGGCGGGTACGCCCACTCAATGAGTGTGGATCCGGTGATTGGGCAGGTCCTTTTGTTTTTGCTACCCAAGTGGATGCCTGCGCTTCTTTTAGCGCGGCCGACCTGCCTAAAAATATTAGCTCGAACAGTACCAATCCAGTGGAATCCAAAATTACGATCGCTGGAGGTGGCCCAGTGAGTGATGTCAATGTCAAAAATCTGGGGATTTTCCACAATGCATTTAACCAGCTGGAAGTCCGCTTGATCGGTCCAGCAGGTGGAAACGGAGTGATTTTGTTTAAAAACCGGTGCGGATTCTCCTCTATCACTATGGATGCAGGCTTTGATGATGCTTCGCCCGTTACCACCTTCCCCTGCCCACCCAATGGAGGTGGCAGTATTCGCCCCAATCAGCCTCTTTCAGCTTTTAATGGCCAAAATAGTGCAGGGGTATGGACTCTTTGGGTAAAAGATGGTGAAATCGGCTCCGGTGGTGCGATCAATAACTTTGAACTAGAAGTATGTTCGGCTGCAGCTTTGAATCCACCAGTGGTTATCAATAATAATGTATTGGTACTGCCTTCCGGGACCAATGCCTTGATCACCACTGAGCTGCTGAAGTCTGAAGACAATAATAATACGGCTTCCCAGCTTACCTATTATTTGGTGACAGCTCCTCAAAACGGTTTGATTAATCTACAGGGTTATGGTGCCTTGCAAGCAGGTGATTATTTCACCCAGGCTCAGGTAGACAATGGTCAGGTACGCTTTTATGATTGGGGGCATCAACAAGGTGGCGATTCCTTCCGCTTTGCAGTCACCGATGGAGAAGGTGGACTGGCAATGGGAACCTTTGAAATTGCTGCTGTGGTGAGTACGCAGTCTCCTTTCCAGGAAATTCTGTTCTCTTTAGCTCCTAACCCAGCAG
>CANHDG010000131.1 GCA_947459365.1 Saprospirales bacterium | reverse complement strand
ATCATCAGAACGCCAGATCCCAATGAATCCAGAGTCATCTGTTTTCGCCTCCCCGATCAACACCGCATAAATCCGATTGGGGTCTGCGTTGGTCACCGCCAGGCGTGCACCGCCATCGTTTACCCCCGGCAAATCCGAGAAAAACCAGCCGTCCGACTTCAGCTCCCAGGTCTGCCCCGCATCGGTTGATTTAAAAAAACGGCAAATCTTCGCTACCGGGTCATTTTTTACCGCATAAGCAGTGTTTGAACCATCTGTTTTCCACTCCACATCATAACAGGCCTCGTTGAGCAGTTTGATCCAAGTCTCCCCTCCATCCTGTGATCGATAAAGCCCCTTAAAGGTGGCCGCCAATACAATAGAAGGATTGGTTGGTTGGAAGGCAATTTCGCTGGCCGATAAGTCATTTACTGACAAAACGGTCGTCCAGGTTGCGCCTCCATCAGTGCTTTTCCGAAGTCGGGGGCCTTCCCCAACCAGAACAATATCCGGATTTTGAGGATGCACTTCTATTGCTGTTGGTGCAGAAAATGCATAGGTTTTTGATACACAGAACCAATTGAGTCCACGGTCCAGGCTTTTAAACACCTCCCCTCCCTCCGTACCACAGTACAAGACTTGTGGGTCCGACAAGGATTGATCAAAACAATACACATTGGATTGGGAAGATTTAGCCAATGGGTTGGGACCCGTATTGGTATTAAACGTTTCTAAAGGTCCCATACTGGTCCAAGGCGCTGCTTGCACCATTCGCTGGGCGGGTGCTACTGGTACTGTTGAGGAAGCAAGCGCTGGGCGTTCAATTTTTCCGGAGGGATCCACCCAAGGCATCATTGCCCTCCTCCATTTTTTGTAATATTGAGAATACGTGGTTTTTACCTGCGCATGGGTGGCACGCCAGGCGTGGTAACCGGCATCTACCCTCCACACATTGGGAGTGTCGCTGTACATTTCGATGGCCCAATCTGGAAGCAACTCCCCAGCAGATGGGCTCGGTGGAAACAACTTTTGAGCAATTAAAGAATTCAGGCATAAGAAGAGCCCTACACATAAGGAGAATCGCATAAAAAGTAAGATTGTAAAAAATTGAACGCGTAAATGTACACATCCTGCTCGTAAGCCCAAAAGCAGATCAACAAAACCAGGTTCAACCGTCCCAAAAGTGTTTAAAATAACGCAGGATAGGGAAAGGCTCCCAGCAAAACCTTATTTTTGAGCCCGAAAGCACCTGGCAGGCCGAGCAGCAACCCAGCAAGCGCTTTATCCGTAACCATCTGAAAACCAAACCATACATCAAACCTTTTTGCCTCAGCAACGAACATTGAGTAGACAAGCGATTGCCTGGATTATTGGGCTAATAGGAATCTGCTGGACAGGACCGGTAGCCGCTCAAACCATTGGGCTTGGGGGCTGGAACATTCTTCATTTCCAATACCCATTGCGAGCGGGATGGACCCTTTTTGCGGAAACCCAGCTGCGATCCCTGCGCTTTTATGACGACTTTCATTACCACGAATGGGGGGGAGGCTTCCATTATCAACCCAACCAGCACCTTGTATTCGCCTTTGGATTGGGAGATTATGACACCTACCGGGAAGGGGGTACTTTTGTCAGCCCCAAGAACAACGATGAGTTTCGGTTTTGGCCCCAACTCACTTTTTTACAACAGCTAGGAAGGCTTCGAATGGAATTCAGGTACCGCTCCGAACAGCGGTTCACTTCCCAGGGATTCCGGATGCGCTTCCGAAACCGAATTGGTTGTGTTCTCCCCTTGACCCACCGGCAGCTGGAAAACCAGACCTGGTTTTTTATGGCCAGTAATGAAGTCTATTTCACCAACCATCCCCCTTTTTTTGAACGAAACAGAGCGATTTTGGGCGTAGGATACCGACTCTCCGATCAGTTAACGGCACATACTGCCTACCTCCAACAGCTGGATTACCGAATCAACGACGAGATTGGACGCGACTTTTTCCAGGTAGCCCTTCAAGTCAAACTAAAAAAATAATTTTTTTCTGAAAAGTATTTGCATTTGATAAAAAGTGTCTTACCTTTGCGTCCGCTTTTAAAAAGCACTCGTTCGGGATGTAGCGCAGTCCGGTAGCGCACCTGCTTTGGGAGCAGGGGGTCCCAGGTTCGAATCCTGGTATCCCGACCAACTTAAACGCGATTATCTGTTAGCAGGTAGTCGCGTTTTTTTGTGGTCATTTTCTTTTTATGGAAAAAACTCCTCCTTCAGCTTGAAATACCGTTAAACTTCCGGTTAATCAAAAGAGCGATGGATATAGCCAAAAAAAAGACTCGCCTTGGACGCTGATCTGACGGTAAACGTAGCTTATCTCTGGTTTCTAGTAAAGCCCCCTCAGCATTTTTCGGGAAAATAATCTCGTTTAGGATGCTCACCCAACTACTTAGTGGAGAGCAAGAGCATCCATCATTACAAAGTATTGCTAACGGCAATTTGAGTGGAGTTATTCCTTTGCCAGTGATTTTATGTGCAAATACAAGTGCCGGTCAATGAAAAAATTAGCTTCCGATTGAAGCCTGTCCATCAATGGCGCAACGGCGCCGATAAGCCCTTTATGCTTTGCCAAAACCAAAATACCAAGCAATCCAAGCGGTTGTAAATGGTAAGTCACGGCAATTTGCCTGCCTAGTGCTTCATCCATCAAGACATAGTCAGCCTTTATATCCAGCGCCAGAACGATGGCTTCCGCTTCTCCCTGATCCAAATCCTGAAGGAGTTGGGGCAGAAGAGGCTGAACCGGAACAGTAAGAACTCTTACCCAAGAGGCGGTCTTCACTTCAACGGAACCAGGCTCGTTATTGCCCTCCCCCGCTATTTCATCGAATACCGCCGAAGGAATAACAATTTCAGTGAATAACTCGGGAAGCAGATGGAGATGCCCAATCGTGGCAAGGTTGATAATGGGAGAGGTATCGCTAACAACCAGCATTATCCCGCCATCGATTTGAGGGTTTTCATGTCCGTATCAAAATCCTCAATAGTGTAGTTGATGGTAAAGCCTCGCTCGGCAAGCGCTTTTTGAAACTCCAGACGAGACATCCCCACCCAACGCATAGCGCGGGCAAGCGTTAGCACTTTACGGTGATACAGCAATAAGGCGACATCCACTTTCAAGTCCTTCTCAGAGTAATCGGATACGCCAATAATATCGTTTGGAACTTCAACGAACATAATCAACTTTTTTTGAACTACAAAAATACCGGATTTTTACCACAATAGCTACCGATTCACGCTGCTCACTTTGCCCAAAGCGGCTCAGCTTGCCAATCGCGCTTAAATCCAAGCGCTTATGCGTCTTCAGTTTTGTATTAGGCAAGGAATTCAATTCGCTTTTTGCCAACGTTATGTCCGGGGCTCACTGCATACAACAGATCTGGAGGTGAATCTTATTATGTTCCATACCGGAGGAACATCGCTCACCCAGGACGCTGGAGGGTTGGGTAATAATTTGGGTTTGCCCGGCAGGTTTTTTATTCCACAGCCTTCCGTGATGCGCACAAATATTCCTGAGTTGAGCAATTGATTGGAGCCAACTTTGCAGATAGGTATGGTTAACGGAGTTGAGTTCCTTAGCAATTATATCTTTCGTCTATACTCTGGGTTTCAGGGTTGCATATAACTTCGAAAGCGTAACCTCCAACGTTTTCCAGCAGGGTGGTCGCTTTCAATCCGAGTTATACGTGGAGTAATATTTCTATGGGAAAGTATCCTTTGATTCCTTTAACTCCCAGTCGATCGATTAAAGGCAGTCGAAATGAGCTCCAGTATCCTTAAACTATTCGGCACGCTCAAACCACCACGGGTTACCTTCGTGTGCAAGGTGGTATATCAGCTTGGTGCGAAGCGCTATCTAAATCCTTTCTATCATCCCGACCAACTTAAACGCGATTATCTGTTAGCAGGTAGTCGCGTTTTTTTGTGGAAAACAAACCCTCTGTTATCCTCAAGCGAATGGACTTGAAGACTTAATCGGCAAGAAGCTGTATTTTTGCCTTTATTCTATCAACCACTTTCCCTTGTTATGCAAGTCACCACCAACGGCAACAGGACCGAGATTGCTCCTCCAAAACCCTTACCGCTTTGGATTGTGTTTCTGACGCCTACCATTTTACTAACAGCCATTGGATTTCAGGATCGAACTGCTTGGATCATCGGTGCGGTCGTGCTGCTTTTCCTTTTCGGGATCTACCGGCTTTACTTGCATTTTCTACCGAAATACACTGTCCACATCCACCCCGCCGAACGAACCATTGAATGGCTGCAAAACGAGCAGATCACCCGAACCATCCACCTAGACGAGGTAGCCTATTGGACAGAAACCGACTATAACCAGCAAAAAGGCACCATGAACATGCCCGGGATCCAACTTCATTTGCACGACGGCTCTTCGGCACAATTGACCTACTTTGATTCCGTTTGGCAGCGCGATAAAGTCAAGAGAATCCTGAAGTTGGAGAACCTCATCGTCCAACATTTAGCCAACGGAAAGAAGTAAACAAAGCAGTCAAGGGATTTTCAAACGCTTCTAATTAAGGAATCGCCCATTCCATTTATCCTTTAGAAATAAACACTGGGATTCCTACTAGCTATGCCATATTTGCATGATCTTGCGAAGGACAAGTCATCCTGGAACTAGAGAAGGGCGGCCTACCTTAAACAACCTAAGGGAAGACCCTACACGGACAATTTTAAAACAGTATAATAAATTAGCAATACTCCTTATGAACATCATTATCCTCGGAGCTTCCTCTGGTATCGGACTGGAACTGGCTCGTTGTTTTGCGAAAGCCAACCATACCGTTTACATTACAGGAAGGCGCGCAGACCTGCTGAATAACTTGCAGGCAGAATCCCCTGATCGCTACAAAGTGAAGGTCTTTGACGTGACCGAACCCGCAACCAGCGAACGCTGCTTTCAAGAAATGGTGGCCGACTTGGGCACCGTCGACATCGTCGTGGTGAATGCAGGCTGGGGAACCATCAACAAATCACTGGACTGGTCTATCGAACAGGGGGTCTTGCAAACCAACGTCATGGGGGCTGCTCACCTATCGGTCTTGGCCATGCATCAGTTCCTTCGTCAGGGATCAGGGCATCTGGTAGGAATCTCCTCCGTTGCTGCATTGCTGGGAAATAGCTACAACCCAGCATACAACGCCTCCAAAGCTTTTTTATCTAATTACTTATCAGGGCTCCGGAAGTTGGCAAAAGCAAAACGCATGCCGATCGCAGTAACGGATATTCGCCCGGGTTACGTTGATACCGCCATTTTAGGTGGCACAAAGCCCTTCTGGACACAGCCCGTCGAGAAAGCAGCCCAGCAAATTTACGCAGCGATTCAAGCCAAACGGAAAGTGGTGTACATCACCCGCCGATGGAGCTTGGTAGGGTTTTTACTCCGTCACTTCGGAAGCTAAACCAACTTGATGCCAAACAAAAAAAGCGCGAACCTTTCGGAACGCGCCTTTTTCACACTTTTTCATGATTATTTTTATTTCCGCCGCTAAGGTAGAACTTCTTTCTGAATTCCCAAGCGCCGCTGGACTCAAATGTCAAAAAAGTTGAATTCCAGCTTAGTTACAGCCCAAGTCCCGCTTGGAATAGTGATCATTGTTTGGGAAACAATTCCCTGACATAACAGAAGAAGGAACATAGCGTTCGATAAAGGGATCGTACAATCCGTTGCGCAGGAATTCCACCAGATCCGCCTTCTCTTGTGCACTTAAATACAGTGGCCGGAATACAGGCGAAAGTTGTTCCACTGGAACCCTCGGATTCTCCGGCACTGCCGCATCAAAATAATCCACAACTTCCTCCAGACTGGTTTTGGACGATCCATGGAAATAGAACTGGGTATGTTTCAGATTGTATAGCTGAGGCACCTTAAACTTGTAATAATCCCTCGGATCTTTTGTAAAGCCTCCCCTTCCCAGGTTTCGTTTGTCATTAGGACCTGTTCTAAATACTTCATGGCCCGACTCATACAAGTCATTTACTCCTACTGCTTCATAGCGCATGGCGTTCAACGCTGGGCCCTGATGGCAGTTGGTGCAATGCCCTTTTGTAAAAAAAACGATCGCACCGCGTTTTTGCTGTTCTGTCATCGCCGAAGCATCTCCTTTGATCCATTCCTGGAAGGGCGCCTTGTTGGTCAAAATCGTCCGGAAATACGCAGCTATCGCAAAGGCGGTAGTTTTGAGGGAATAACGCTCCGAATGCGGAATATCTGGAAAGGCTGCATCAAAAAGGGCGGTGTAACCCAGTGAGTCTGTAATTTGGCGATTTACAAGTTGCCGGTGGACCTGCAAGGCTCGGAAATTATTGGCCTCTAATCCCTCCAATCCTAAAAAGTTAATTTGCACCAAAGTGTCCTCACCGCTCCAGGCATGTTCTGTTCCCACGTTGGTTCCAAAAGAGCCAAAGGTGCCCGACCAGAGGGTATTGGTCACATAGGCGAGGTTGTGCATGGTCAGAGGGCGGGCGCCTTGGGCATCCACCTCTTCACCTAGGTATAGCTCGCTTTTGTGGCGGCCTTCCCCATGGTCTCCAAAACCAACTGCACCATCTGCTATACCCTGGAACCGCCCGGGCGTAAAGCCCATGGAGGGAATATGGCAAGAAGAACAGGAATACGTTTGTTTCAACGCACCATCGTGACCAACTAGCCCAATACCGGTTTCATAAAACAACATCTTTCCAAGAGCAACTTTAAAGGAGTTGATCGGATTTTTAGCGTCTTGATTCGGTATTTTACTATAATCGCTCCCATCAGGAAGGAGATAATCACGAATATCCCCACTCGAGACGGTTTTGGACATCGCGTCCTTCAACTCCTCGTCTAAGGCGGAAACAGCTGTTTTTTCACAGGCAACAATAACTAATACGACAGAAAAGCCGAGCAAGAAGGCAAACCACTTTTTCATACGGGCAAAGCAAAAAAGGTTAGTAAATAAGGTATTCGAAAACTAGGTGTCCACTCCGGGAGCCACTATAGGGTCAGGAAACAAAATACTTAGTTGTGGATTGCGAAAAATGGAAAAAGCGAAAACCCAAGGGCGGCCCAAGCAGAAACCAGTGCGAACAACGAACCAAGTCAAAAATAAGAAGAAGAATGTAAGCTGCTTACAAAGGTAGGGATTGACTTATTAAAAAAAGCTTAAATTAATCGACTTCACCCTTCAACAGAGGATTTGTCCACTTTTTCGGTTTCTTTTTCCGTTAAATATCCTTTTCCTTTTAAAACTTTTGAGCGAAATACCTTCTTTCCGCTACCTTTGGGAGGTAAATGAGTCACCAACAACAAATGAATAATGATTCCGTTTAATCGTTGGACGTTGGTCCTTCTTTCCCTTTTCCTAGTTATAAATCTGAGTACCGCCCAAAAAGCCTATTTGCATGGAAAATGTGTAGGAGTGGCCGACGGAGACAGCTTTACTTTATTGGACGACGATAAAAAAACCTTCAAAATTCGGCTTGCACATGTTGATTGTCCTGAAAAAGGGCAACCCTTTGGCAAAAACGCCAAGCAATTCACTGCTCAGTTTTGTTTCGGCCAAAGGGTCGTCGTGGCCTATGACCCTGCCAAACCCACCGATCGGTATGGCAGGGTCATAGGAGTTGTTTTTAACAGCCAACAGCAGGAATTAAATTATGCATTGGTAGAAGCTGGACTGGCTTGGCATTTTAAAAAATACTCTAACGACGAGCAGTATGGGCAGGCTGAAAAAAACGCCCAAAGATTGCAAAAAGGGCTTTGGGCAGATCCCTGGCCGATAGAGCCTTGGAATTGGCGAAAGAAAAAATAAGACCAACCTACTGCTGGCTGCTGGTATGGAAGTTCAAGTTGGTGGCACCTGCTTTTGCCCGAATAATGTCTTTTCCCAAGGCTTCTTCTCCAATACTCTTGTAAACCTCCAGGGCTTGGGCTGCATCCAAGGCCGTTTCCAGTTGTTCCCCAAACTCAGGCACCACTGATACTGCCGTAATGCGAACACCGTATTGCTCCATGTCTTTGTTTAACTCTGGGGTCAGGCGGGCTTCAAATTTCGCCTGATCAAAGCTTTTAACATCCTCATCCACCAGCAACTTAGCGGAAATATCGTGGAAATGTCGGTCAATTAACCGGGATTCAATGATTTCCAGACTGGCATCTGAGGTGTAATCACCCCCACCACGCAATTCCTTAGCCTCTGTGACAAACTTTAGGGGGTCTGCAATCTCCCACATGTAGGTATAAAGCATTTTTACCTTT
>CANHDG010000130.1 GCA_947459365.1 Saprospirales bacterium | reverse complement strand
GCCCATAAAATCAACGACCTGATAGTCCAATACTGCCACATCAGGTGTACTGAATTGAAGTTGCAAAAACTCCAACGTAGGATTGGGATAGGCCTGTACCTCCCAATTCGACCAAAGCGCTGGCTGAGTAGTTGAAACGGGTAAGCAAACATCCGGCTGATGAAAACCCTGCGTAACGGTCCGCCCACTCATGGGTGAGACCAGCGTTCCCACCACCGTTTCTCCAAGGGTGTAAGCATAACGGCGGCCATTCTCAAGCGCTTTACCCCCGGTCGTGCCAATCACAACTTGACAAGAAGAAAAACCCTGGGCAGGCAAATCCAGTAAAAGGAGCAATAAAATCGAAAGGAAACTAAATCGGAGCATGGTGATGTAGATGGTAAAAATGAAGATGCGATTAAAAAGAAGGACAAAGTTGCTGCTTTTTCAAGTCTGTAAGGTAGAAGCTGACCTGTTTTTTAGCAGAATAAACACACTATTAACACATTAAATCAGTGTAAATGTGTAATTATAAGTGGCTTTTTGCTTTAAATTAGGCATTATGTTGTTTTTTTGCAACAAAAATTGAACCAAACTTTCTCCAATACTCATGATGCGTGTTGATTTGCCCCAATTCCCCTGTAGACTGCTCCTCTTTTTACTTGTAGTGATTACTTCCTGCGTGCGCCCAAAAATTCACCGCACCCTGCTCCTGCAAAGCCAAGAATGCCTGGCAAGGGAATCCGTCCTCCAAAAGGAAATGGCCGACCGTAAGTCAGAAGCCAATAATATGATTGGGACAATCGGCCAACTCAACCAGACCATTGGTAAAATGGACGTGGAAATTTCAGACCTGCGCGCCCGAATTGTTACCCTATCTACCAACGCCAACCAAACTTCCACCACTCTAATGGAAGAAAAGCAGCAGTTGCAGCGCAGTTTGGCAGAGAAGACAAATACCCTCCAACAAACCATCGCAGAGCTTAATCGCCTTCGAGATCTCATTCAACAACGAGGAAGCATCCTCCAAAACCACTTTATTGAACTCAATAAACGATTACAAAGTCAAACAGAATTGAGGGTTCTGCTTCAAAATGACCATATTATTCTGGCCCTCCCAGACCAACAATTGTTTGACCCCTCTGGTGTGACCGTCTCTCCTAAAGGACGTTCCCTTCTTACCTTAATCGGAAAATATTTATCGGAGCAACCGGCCCTGTCGGCAGAAATAACCGCTTACACCGATAATCAAATCCCCAAAAGCCTGAAAAAAGGAACAGACACCTGGGAGTGGAGCCTGCAAAGAGCCATTTCAGTCACCCGTATCTTGGCTACCGACCTGGGAGTCAATGCCAACCAGCTCATCCCGGTCGGAAAAGGAGAGTTTTTTCCGGTTGCCATTAATGAAACCCCGGAAGGCAGAATGCTAAACCGCCGAACAGAAATTATTATCCGACCCGAATTAAAGGATATTCGTTAAACTGCTTTTCACAAGCGCACTGAAGCCCCGTTTAGGTTTTAACCAAGCTAAACGGGGCTTTTTCGTAGCTGCAATCTATTTCTTTTTTATTTTTTTGAAAAAAACCAAGCTCCTTTTAACCCATATTTTTCAACAAATAGGTAAAAGCAGGCTAAAATCAACTAATTCAAAAGAGCAAAAAAGAAGCTTTAGTTAAAAAAATAACCTAAATTGGGTATTTCTCATTTTGAGAAGGAGTTCATTTTTTTCAACAAATACCCCAAAATGCCTTTTTGATCCCAAGACAATGGGCCCACCTTTGTATCATCAATCAGCAAGAACAACGCGGCGAAGAAAAAAGAGAGCAGGTTGATACACGAATTTGACACTTTTCATGAGATTTTATACGGGAAATTAGCGCGTCACAAACGAGTGGCGCGCTTTTTTTTTGTTCACTGGTAAATTCAACGTAATATTGCGGCTAATATAGTCTCAGAAATCCGTTTAACCATTTTTCCCAACCAACCAACACGCAGTCGCGTAGTACCCTTTGAGTAAATGCCACGAAATCCGACACCGCGCCCTGAACAATTTATTTTGCTCAGTACGCACCCATTAATCAGGTATTTTTCAACAGTTACTGCCTTACTACCGCGTGTTTTCAACATATAAATAATCAACCAATGGCTTGTTTAGGATGCTCCTGTTCCACCGGGAAAGATAGCGTAGGCGGTTGCGGCTCCAATGGGGGCTGTTCAAGCGGTGGATGCAACAGACATAATACATACGACTGGATTACCGCACTTGGAATCGCCGATAGCCACCCCTTTGACGTGGTGGAAGTTTCCTTTAAAAATGGCTCCAGAAAAGAATTTTTCAAAAACCCCGCCTTCACCCGCGCCACCACCGGCGACCACGTGGTGGTTGAAGCACCCTCCGGTGGCTATGATGTCGGGATCGTTACCCTCTCCGGGGAACTAGTCCGACTTCAAATGAAACGGAAGCGCGTGCGCGAAGACGCCCGTTTAAGCGCCGTCATCCGAAAAGCACACGACCGGGATATGGAACGCCTGGACGAGCTTCGAAAACAAGAAAAAGAGGTCATGGTGAAAGCCAGAGCGATCGCCCGATCCATCGAACTCAATATGAAGGTCTGCGATATCGAATTCCAAGGCGATGGCCGCAAATGTACCTTCTTCTATACCGCCGATGGTCGTGTTGACTTTCGTGAACTGATCCGTCACTACGCCAAAGAATTTAAAATCAAAGTCGAAATGCGCCAAATCGGCGCCCGACAAGAATCTGCCCGTATCGGTGGCCTTGGAAACTGCGGCCGTGAATTGTGCTGTTCCACCTGGCTCACTGAGTTCAAATCGGTCAACACCGCCGCCGCCCGCTACCAAAACCTGGCAATCAACCAAACCAAACTCTCCGGTATGTGCGGCCGCTTAAAATGCTGCCTCAACTACGAACTGGATACCTACATCGATGCCCTGGAAGATTTCCCAGATAAGGCCGACCGACTTAAAACAAAAGCCGGTCTCGCCGTATTGGTGAAAACAGATGTCTTTAAGCGGCTCATGTTCTACGCCTACGCAGACAACCGAATCAAATTCTATCCGCTGCATGTAGACCAGGTCTGGGATGCCATGGATATGATCAAAAATGGCACTATCCCAGGTAGCCTCGACGATATTTTGGCAATGGCGCCTCCAAGCGAAGAAGTGGAAGACGAGGAGCCAGATTTCGAGAATGTAGATAATGTGCTTCAGCTGCCACTCGAAAAAAGAAAGAAAAAGAAAAAGAAAAAGAAAAAAGGACGCGGAGATACCGCAGCAGCAGCTGTTGAACGCGCTGAACAAGTAGAACAACAACGCCCAAGTAGATCCGGTGGACGATCTGGTGGACCTCGTCCCGATAACCGCAACCGTTCCGAAAACGGGGACCGTAGAGGCCCCTCCAACCGAACCAATGAGGGTAACCAACAACAACGGCCCGAAGGGGAAAGACTGGCACCCAACCCTAACCGCCCGCCCAGAAAAGAGGGGGATAACCCGAGTAGAGGGCCCCAGCAAGGTGTAGAAGGGAACCAAAGACCTCGGCAGGAAGGAGAAAGAAGAGGACCTAATCCTAACCGCCCACCCAGACCGGACGGAACAAACCCGGCTCCCAACCAGGACGGAGCTAAACCACGGACAGAGGGAGAAAGAAGAGGACCCAATCCCAACCGCCCGCCAAGGCCTGAAGGAGAGCAGACTCCCAGACCGCCAAAGCCTGAAGGAAGCGGCCCACAAGGAGAAGGACGGCCACCTTCTAATCCGAATGGTGGCACCCGCCCGCCAAACCGGCATAAAAATAAAAACAAACCGAAACAAGGGCCACCGCCTACGGCCTAACCTCCAGCACCACTATTTTGAACCCTCAAAATGGTGGTGTTTTTTTATGTTTAACCCAATACCCATCTGCACTTCCCCAAAAATAAAGAGGGCTGTTTCAGCGCACCCAACGCCCAAACAGCCCTCCAACGGTTCTATCTATCAGTGTGATCAAAAGGTATATCCCTGTAACATATCGTTGTTATTAGCCACCAGTACCAAACGTTTCCCTCCTGCTGCTTTTAATACCGCTATAGCACGGGCTTCTTTGTTCGCCCAAAAACCTGTCTGAACCGCGGGTAAAACCTTGAATTGGCCAGCACCAAGGTTCATTAATACCGCACCATTGCCTGCATCCAACCGCCCTGTTTCGACCTGCTGTCCATACTCATTCCCCGCCACTAGTAAGTCCAGATCCCCATCTCGATCTATATCTACCGCCTGAACTCCATTTATCGGAGCTACCTGCGCCATCCTCGGCAATACAATTGCCGAAAAGCGCCCGCTCTGATTCATAAATACAGTGGAAACCAACGTGTTACACTGTAAAACTTGTGCCCCCTTCAAATCTTTTTCGTCCAATACATCCTGTAGCGTCGCTTTGGCATACTCCGAAAATCGAACGTATTTCTTTTTTAAAGGAGGTAATTGCTTGATTAGCAAATCCCGCATAGCGACTGGCACTTCCCGACCCTGCTCCATCTGGGTCATAATCGGATCAATGCTGCCATTGGAATCAAAATCCTTGGCATGAAGCCTTAGCGGGGCCTCCAAACTAGCCGTATATCGTGTATTCAAGCCTAAATTGCCCGCCACCAGATCCAGATCCCCATCTTGATCCAAATCCGCTGCTGCCAAACTCCGCCAAAAACCATGGGTGTTTTCCAATCCGTATTGATTACTGGCCAGCACCATCTTACCCGTCTCCACCTTAAATACTTGCAAGGGCATCCATTCTCCACCTACCACGAGCTCCGATCGCCGATCACCGTCCAGGTCAGCCCAAAGCATACAGCGAACCATTCCCACTTTGGCAAAAGCGGGAGCAACCTGGGAAGTTACATCCGTAAAGACCCCTCGATCACTCCTCAAAACATGAGAGTTGGGGGCCAGCGGATAACCGCCCGGCACAATACCACCCCCAGCAAACAAATCGTCATCTCCATCTTGGTCATAATCATAGGCACTCAAACAATGAATATTCTGTACATGGAGGGGCAAGGCGTTACCAGACTTCACAAAAGCGCCTTTGCCGTCATTCAAATACAAGCGAACAGGGTACTTTTTGCTTGCGGATGGATAGGAATTCCCACCTGATGCCACCGCTAAGTCTAAATCACCGTCGCCGTCCGCATCCAAAAAACAAGCGCCAGTATCCTCCAATTCAGCATCCAAAGCAAACTGCCCTGCATCCACACTCCGATATCCAGAACCCGAGGCCACAAATAACCCACCGGGTACACCGGGTCCATTCCCTACGTAAAAATCATCCAACCCATCTTTGTTGACATCGCCAACCGCTAAAGAGGGCCCCGGTTTGCCCGTCTCCCAAGGCAGGAGCCGCTCCCGGTTAAAGTCGTTCATCTCGTCCTCCTTATGTTGAAAAACAGGCACACTAGCCGTTTTGAAATTCGGCTGATAAGCAGCTGGCCTGATTTTTCCCGGTTTAGCTTCTGCCGCACGGACCGTCAAGCGCTGATTGGGAAGTACTTGCTCCAGCAGGACCACACCCGCACCTGGAATTTCAACTTCCACCTTACAGGGTTGAGCAGACGCACCTAGCCCCACCTGCACCAGCACCTCAACCGAGGAGAAGAAGCCCCGGGTAGGACTCAGCTCCGTGTACTGAACCTGCCCGTCCGCAGATGTTACGCGAATTTTGGAGCCCACCCCAAACGGATTAGCTCCCGTTCCTTCCACCTTGATTTGCAGCCAGTTTCCACCTTTTTGAAGCTCCTTTGATCGGTTTTTATACACGCCTGCTGGACTATCCAAGTTATTAACCACTAATTCCAGGTCGCCATCATTGTCCAAATCGGTATAAACCGATCCATTGGAATACGTTAATTGAGTCAAACCCCATTCGGTGCTCACGTTCTTGTATTGTAAATCCCCTAAATATTCATACATGTAATTTTGAAGGGGCGTCTCTGGAATCAATTTCAGGTAATCCTGCACATCCGGGAATCGAGCGGGCGTTAGTCCTCCCAACCGTTGTATCGAGTCGGCCGTATACAATAAGTAGTCCCAGTTCGTCACATCCCGGCGATACCCATTGCCGATAAACAAATCGCTCAAACCGTCATTATTAAAATCAGCCAATAAAGGGCCCCAGCTCCAATCAGTCTGATAGATCCCCGCCAGACATCCTACCTCACTGAAGGTACCATCACCATTGTTCAGTTGCAACACATTGCGCATTTGCTGATAACCATAGCCCAACTTGGCCAAGGTGGCATAACGGTCCTGAATCATAGTACTCATCAATTCTTTTTGCCTTGGATAACTTTCTGCCAACATATCCAAGGCCACCAAATCCATCCATCCATCCTGATTGATATCGGCAATGTCTACCCCCATGGTATGGTTGCTACTGTGCCGAAACACAACACTGCTCTTATCAGTGAAATATCCAGGTCGAGCAGGATCATTCATGTAGACAAAATCAGGCTCGATGTAGTCATTTCCAACCATAATATCCATAAAACCGTCGTTGTTCAAGTCAGAAACCGTTACACTCAGTCCCATGGCACGGTTCCAGATCCCCCGTTCTTTCCCTGTTTTACGGAAGGTTCCATCACCGTTATTGAGGTAAAAATGATCCGATTCCATCTCATTCTCGGGTTCTGTCATTCGGGTCATTTCTTTACTGCCTTCCACCTTTGGCTTTACTCGGGCAGAGTTAACTTTTTTAAAATCTGGCGGGTAATTTAACACATAACAATCCAAATCCCCATCATTGTCGGCATCAAAAAAATTGGCATGATTAGAAGCAGCTGCATCGTCCAAACCAAACGAGGCTGCTTTTTCCGAAAAAGTGCCATTCTGGTTATTTATAAACAAAAGATTAGTGCGCAATGGACTGGGTTTCATGCCCGTCCGGCAGACATAAAGATCCTGCCAACCGTCCGCATTCACATCCACCACTGTGACACCCGTTTTTTCTCCCTCCCGGGCAGCAACGCCCGCTGCTTCAGTCACTTCCTTAAACTTCAATCCTCCAAGATTCTGGTATAATTTACAGCTGCCTTGTGTGCTTACAAAATACAAATCCTGTAAACCATCCTTGTTAATATCCAGTACAGCTACCCCTCCTCCATTATAGAGGTAAGAGTTGGTTAAGATGTTTTGCTCATGGGTTTCTGTCAGGATATTGGCAAAGTCAATCCCGGTTTCTGCCGGTTGGAGGTACTGAAAAAGAGCATCTGCAGGAGCTTCCGGCTCGGTAAAAGATACCGCTTTTGAATTTTCCTTTTGCGTACAGTGCAATTGTACCAATAACAATACTGTTAAATGAATGAAGGAACTCGTCTTTATAGCCATTTCTTTTTGAATTGAGTGCAAAAATACAATTTAACATGGATATAGTACTTTTGCACTTGGATTTGACAACTCATCCATTCAGTAGAAAACACGAAAACAATTCAAGATCATGGAACTTTATGGAATTGGATCCCGGGTAAAACACCCGGCTTTTGGAGACGGAGCCATTATCCGACTCCACGCTGCTGCCTATGAGGTCTGCTTCATGCAGTTTGGCGTCAAAATGGTCCCAAAAGACTACACCAACTGGCAGATCGTGGAAGGACTGCCAGTAGAAGAAACCGTCAGCTTCACAGAGGCTGAAAAAGGGCTAGCCCGTATTTTAAGGGCCTGGTCCGGCCTCAGCCTTGAAACAGTTCCCCTAGGCGACCGATGGAAAAATGGACAATTGATCCTTAAACCTGGAGACACCGGTTTGGCTTCCAAGGAAATGCCAATAGATACTTTTTTCCACAAAATTGTGATGATGCGCGATCGACTCCGGGTGCTCGAACAACAAATTAATGCCCACAAAGGCTTGAGTGATGAGGAAAAAGTAAACCTCCAGCAGTATATCACGCGCTGCTACGGGAGTATGACTTCCTTCAACCTGCTTTTTAAAGATAAAGAGGATTATTTCGTCGGAGAAAGCAGTAAAGACTAAGTTAATAGCCCCGGTGACGCATCTAGTGGTCCCCGGGGCTTTTTTACCTGACTATAATTGAAACCAGAAATTGTTCCGGCTTATCCAACCTACTTCCTGTCGGTATAAGGTAATATCACTTGGTTTAATCAACATCTCATCTACGAAAAATGGCCGATCTACTCCTTTTTTCTGTAAGAAGATTTTCGTCTCCGCCCCATTTTCATATACCTCAAAGGGAACGTCAAATAAGGCCCAATCGTTTACAAGGGTCTTTAAGTGGAAGCGGAGCCCCTCGTGTTTCACGT
>CANHDG010000129.1 GCA_947459365.1 Saprospirales bacterium | reverse complement strand
CCTCTAATGCCATCGCTGAATACAAACGTCAATCCGCCCAAACCATCCAATCACTCAAATCTGCCGAAGCAGATAGTATCCGCCTACTTCGTGAAAACAGCTCCCGCGAACGCCAACGGCTCTCAGGTGAAGTGTCGGAAGCTCGGCAAAAAGCTGCAACCGAAATCGCTTCCAATGCTCAACAATCCGCCCAAGAAATAAAAACAGCCAAGGAAAACGCTGCCAAAGCAAAACAAGAGGCCGCCGAGTCGGTCGCTAAAACGAAAGAGGAGGCCGCCCAGAATATCGCCTCAACCCGTGAAAACGCCGCTAAAGAGGTAGCCGCCGCCAAACAAAAGGCAATAGAATTGGTAACCGCCGCCCAAAAAGAAGCGGACGCCAAAAAAACAGCCCTCGCCAAAGAGGTGATCGTCGCCCAAGATAAAGCTAAAACAGAAATGGAACAGGCGCGCCAACAAGCCGCTACTGAAATTACGAGCGTCCGAAAAGATGCAGAACAAAAACGCGCCGCCTATGCCAAAGAGGTAGAAGATGCCCGCCTGAAATCCGCTGCAGAAATCAATGCTGCACAAAAAGAAGCAACCGAAGCCATCTACCAAGCTAAAAGCCAGTCAGCAGAGGCAATTAATAAAGCACGAGCCGACGAGTCCCGCGTAATTGAGGAGCTAAAAGCTCAAACAGCCTTTACCCAATCGGAAGAACAGCGCAAGCGGGAAGAGATCAAACAACAAACCGCCCAACTCCAATCCGAAGAACAACGGAAACAAGAGGAACTAAAACAACAAACCGCTCGAATTCAAGCCGAAACCCAAAAGGCTTTGGAAGAGCTCAAACGAATTCAAGCAGAATTAGAAAAAAAGAAAAAGCAAGAATAAAAGCAGGCTTGCTGGCAAAGGGGGCTCCAAAAGCCCCCTTTCTTGTTTTATAATGTCGGAAAATACAAGATCCGCTGTCTGAACACCGAGCCGTTCGTTTGCCTGATCTCGATTAAGTACATCCCAAGTGGCAACTTGGGTACTATTGCCCTCGTTGGATATCCTTGAATTATCTGAACGCCAGAAAGCGGTGTTCCATTTATTTGGTATAGCTTCACTTCCTCTATCTCCTCTCTAACTTGAAGCACTCCAGTGGTCGGATTGGGCCAAACCATTGCCTCTCTTATTTTTTCTTCTTCTTCCTCCTCTTCTATCTGCAAACAGCTATTTTGAGGGGAGTACCGATTTCCTGCCGAGTCTTCAAAACAGCGAAATCGAAAATCGTATCCATCGACCACCCCTGTACAGAATGGAAAATTGGGAAGTAAAAAGGAACAGGTGTTCGGGCTGAGCGGTAGATCACTCCTGCCAGTCATACCAATCCCTTGTAGTAGCTGAAAGGGTTCCGGCTCATCATTAAAGTGAACGATTTGCTGCTTCCGCCATTTTCCTGCAATCAACACGGTAGAGGTATCCACGACTCGATAATAGGCCTGATTATTAGAATATCGAATAGTATCCCCAGGGCCCGCATCAAAGTTGTACACCCGGTGGACTCCCATTCCATACAGCTGGCGAGCAAGCACTTGATTGCCCGATGCTTTGGCGAGGAAATACTCATCGGGTTGAGTGATCTGCCGATATCTGATTTTTTTCCAGGTTTCACCTTCCACTAGGCTGTCTCCCAGTACTTTAAGTCCGTGTAAGCCGTAGTTGGATGCTTCCCAGCCTGTTGTAACATCATAGGTCCAACTATCTCCAGTTTGAAACCAATCTTGAGAGTAGAGGTACGGCTGGTTGGTCAAACAGCATAGAAAAAGGAGTAGTTTTGGGTTCATCTTCGGTGACGCAATAAGTGTATTTACAAATGTAGGGTTTGCAAAGAATTATTTGGTAGTTGTCTTAGCTGAAAATGCTACACTTTACTTGATTTTCCCATAATTGTTTTTTCTTTGCCCTTTCTCCAATAAAAATCTAAAAAAATGACCAATTCTAAAATTCGGGTGGCTATTCTTGGCTTCGGTCTTTCCGGTCGATACCTGCAAGCCCCCTTTTTTGTGACCAACCCCTCCTTTGAGCTGGCAACTGTTCTAAGCACTCGTCAGAAAGAAGCTGTCCACTTTCCCAATGTTCAGTTTACAACAGACCTAAATGCAATTTTAGAAGATCCTACCATTCAACTGGTTAGTATTTGTACCCCAAATCCAACGCATTTTGACTTGGCACAGAAGTGTCTTCAAGCAGGTAAACATGTCTTGATTGAAAAACCAATCACCTCAACGCCTGAAGAGATTGATCAATTGGTTGAATGGGCACAACAACAGGACTTGCATATTTTTGCCTTCCAAAATAGGCGTTTTGATAGTGATTTTAGAACGGTGGAAGCGCTCCTTCAACAAGGAATGCTTGGGGAAGTTTTTAAGGTCGAGATATGTTATGACCGCTTTAGGCCAGAACCCAATACAAAACCCTGGAAGGAGCAGCAGAGCCCTTCGACCGGTTTGTTGTATGATTTAGGACCACATGGAGTAGATCAGGCCTTGGCATTGTTCGGCCCTCCAGAAGCTTACACGGGCCATAAGTATCGTCAGCGACCAGGCTCGGAGGTCGATGACGCGTTTGACGTATTACTTGACTATACAGAGGTGTTAGTACATCTTTCTGCCGGGTTAATGGCGCGGGAGCCTCGCCCCCGTTTTGCCGTTCATGGAACTCGGGGAACCTATTATAAATACGGCCAAGATGTTCAAGAGGAGCAGTTGAAATCGGGGATTCTCCCGGGTGCGCCCGGATTTGGCATAGAACCCAAAGAGCAGAGTGGGTACATCGTGACCGAGGAGAATGGGCAAACCACCAGAACGCGGTTGGAGTCGGTTCCGGGCGATTGGAATATTCTATTTGATAATATTGCCGAGGTGCTTCATAGAGCCGCGGAACCCATTATTTCATTGGAGGATGTTTGGACGCAGATAAAAATACTGGAACGCATCTAGTTTTTTCCCATAAAAGCCCTAGCTGTACCGGAGTGACAAAAGTTACGTTCTGCTATTCCAACCAACCGTTACCTTTGCAGTATATCAATAAAACACCACCTTCGTCATGAAACGTATTCTTTTTTTAGTAGCCGCAGGGCTCTTTTCTCTGATACAATCCGCTCAAGCGCAGACCAATATAGATCTTGCAAAGACAGAGCAACTTCTTAAATCAGATAAAACGATTCAGTTAATTGATTTGAGAACGCCCGGAGAAATTCAGCGGACCGGAATCATTGCCGGGGCGAAAGTGATTAATTACAATAGCCCGGATTTTAAAGCGCAAATCTCTAAATTGGACAAAAACCGCCCGGTACTATTGTATTGTGCCTCCGGTGGAAGAAGTGGTTCAGCGGTGTCCACTGTGAAAAGTCTTGGCTACAAGGCTGTCTATAATTACACTGGTGGGATGAGTGAGTGGAAAGGAAAAGGCAAGCCTACTGTAAAGCAGTAATTGGTCTTGGGAATTCATAAAAGCCCCGAAAGAATTTTTCTTTCGGGGCTTTTGCTTAACTCAGCTTTTGTAATGCATTTGCCGGCTCACTCGTTCCTGGTCTTCCAGCCGTTGCTGCAGTGTGAATACGTACTGTCTGGCTCTTTTGTTGCGGTGGATTTCCCAACTTTTTTTTGCCCAATCGAGTGCCAGCAGCAGGTTACCTTTCATTTCTGCTGCTACGGCCATGTTGTAGGCTGCCCGGCCGGCGATCTTATCCTCTTCTTTGTATTTTTCGTACAAAATTTTCCAAAACTCTGCTGCTTTATCCCAGGAGCCTGATTCTGCATACCGGGCTGCTTTTTGCATCGAGGCCTTGGCTCCTTTTGCTTTTACGTAATATTCACGGCTAATAGATACATAGGTGGGAGCGATTCGCATGCCATAATGCAGTCCTCCGGTAAATGCAACCCTCCGAGAAAGGCTTACCGGAGCAGGTAATCCGCGGAGGGCAGCTTGTTCTGAATCGCCTGTAGCATCGCTGACCAAAAAATCATCGGTAGTCCATTCATCCAGGATGTTTTTAGAGGATGGATCATACATCCTCCATCCCATCGTCACAGCGGTACGCATTTCAGATCGGTAGTCAATGGTCACCAATTGTTTGCCATTTTTATCTTTTTGGGTGTTTTCCCTGCGTTGTGTTTGAATCCCGGTGTTGGTATCAAATGATTCGATGGTGACCACGGCATCCGCTTGATGTAGTTGACAGATACGCTCTACCTCCGCCCAACTGAGTGGAGCAGGAAGATTGGCACCTGCTCTTGTGCCAGTCATCTCGATACCAGTGCGAATAACCTCAAAACGGGGGGTGTTTCTCAGGCCCTCAATCAACCCTGAGACGGCTTCTTCCCTGCTTCTTCGATCCTGCCCAATAGCCTCTCCAGTGAGCACTCCTTCTAATACGTTGAGCCAACCATTGGAAGGCTTACTTCGGTCTACTACCGCCACTTTGGAAATGTGTTCTGGGACGGTGAAGTGAGCGGGTTGAAGGATGGTGAGCCGTGCAGATTGGAATTTACAGTTGGCCAACAAAACACTAACCACTAACAAGAGCAAAAAAGGGAGGTATTTTTTCATAATTCGAAGATAGGTAATATGGTAAGGCGCATAATAAGGTTATTCACCAGCCCTGAAAGGCAAGAGGGAAGTTGAACAGCCCAATATTTGAAGACACCCTGATTATGGCAAAAGTAGAGCCATTTATAAATATTATTAATAAATTTGTCCTGTTTTAATGTAGGTCCGATTTAAATCAAAATTGCGTTCGTCCACTAGGCTTATCCCGGCCGGTTACCCACCTGATTTAGAATGAGAAAGAAACAAGGAGATCAACTTCATTGGATACTTGCAAGCGCCCTCCTTGTGTTGTCTGGATCCTTATTTGGGCAATTGATTGGAAAAATGGATGACCGTGTCATCCTATCTGACTTTACCCTTAACATTACTTCCTACGGTGCAGATCAAAAGGTGCCGCAAAGCCAAGTGTTATCTATGGTGAAAGACCCTAAGTCTGGGATTATTATTTTTTCAACCATGGACGGGGTAGCTGAGTTTGATGGCTACGATATTTCAAAATACCCAATCCCCAAAGGGAAGGAGTTTGACGTTTATAAAAAGCTATATTTTGGCAAAAATGGGACGGACTTATATGGGGTAACAATGTTAAATGCCCTAATCAATATTACCGACAGCCTTCGTTGGCTCGGCGATTTCAGTGCGGTTTACATTGATCAGAATTATTTTATAACGATAGATCCAGCTGGTCAATTGTATTTCAGGGACGAAATGGCTGGTAATATATTCCAACTTCCAACTTCTCTAGCTACTGCCTCGTTTGTATATCCCATATCGAATACCCAATTGATCGTTTCGGATGCTTTACAGACCTATCGATTTGACTTAATCACGAGGAGGCTGGAGTTTCTAGTAGAGGAGCCACTGATCGATGCATTGATAGAGGGAGAGAAGTGGTACTTGATTAGCCGGAACAATCTTTATGAGCAAAAGGCGGGTAAACTTTTAAAAAACTCTCTGTTTAAAGGTGTTTTCCCAGAAATCAACGATTTTCAAAAAATTGATGATTACCTCGTTTTTGCCTCTTTCAAAGGATTATATGCTATCACGGCGGGTAAACTTTTTTTATATGATGATATTGAGGTCTTACCTACTCGACAATTAACGTGTTTATTGTTTGATAAGGAGGAATTCCATATGTACTCAGGTACCGCTGACAAGGGCTTTCTCAAGTTTAGTCCAAAGTATTTTACTAATTACTATAAAAAAGGTATAAAAAGTAGAGGAAGTGCCTCTTCAGTGGTGGTCGTTGGAGACTCTATGGTGATTAACTCTGGATTTCAAAGAGTAATGTCGATTGATTTGGAAGGTAATGTGCGTGATTTGGTGGGTAATGACATTTTCTCTTCCCTCGCAGTGTACGGAGATACGGTATTGGCTGGTTCTTGGGCCAACAAGCTTTGGGCTTATTCATTAGCACAAAGAAAGCAAATAGGCTACTACCTCTTTGAAAAGGATAATATACATGCCCCCTTCCGCGATCGAACGGGTACTTTTTGGATTGGGTGTTCAAATGGGCTCTATACTGGGCGCCATCTGGATCAACTTAAAAAATTTTTACCGGATACGTTTAGATTTATTAGTGTCACTATTAGTGAAGATCGAAGCGGAAAACTATGGATAGGGGGGACTAATGGCTTGTATGTGTTGGACCAAGACCGAAACCTACAGATGCACCTAGATCGGTCGAAGGGCTTAAAAGGGAAAGAAGTTAGGGCTTTTTATGAGGATAATCAAGGCAGAATGTGGATTGGAACCTATGGTGGGGGGTTGTATTGCTATACAAACAATCAATTAATTGAGCTATCCAGTTTCCCCAATTATTTATTGGGAAGTGATATATTTACCTTGGCAAGAGATACCTTTGGCAACCTGTTAATGACTTCAAATAATGGGTTAAGGGTTATACAGGAGGAGGCCCTAGTTCGGTTTTTGGAAAAAAAATCTGATTTTTTGATTCCGTATCATTTGAGTACCCAGTCTGGAATCTACAACCCAGAATTCAATGGGGGCTTTATTAATAATTATGCCTCCATACGGCAAAAGCATTTCTTTTTTCCCACCATACAGGGAGTTGTTCGCTATGACGCAGTCCAGTTTAAGCCTGCTGCCTACCACCTACGCATTAAACAGGTGCTGCTCGACGACCAGATGGTGGAGTTTCCTGAGGTGATTCCTCGGACTACCAAGTTCATCCGTGTGGAGCTTCAAAACACGCATTTGTCGCCACACACCAATGTGTATTATCAGTATAGATTAGGTTATAAGACCGATAATGGAGTTTGGAGCCTTCCTCAAAAAGGCACCACGCTTACCTTTAGCCATCTTAAGCCCGGAAAATATCACTTGGAGGTCAGAGCAATTGATGCATCTAATAATCCCAATCCACCTGTAGTGCGGTATGATTTTTATTTGAAGCCCCACTTTTATGAGACCAATGAGTTTTATGCAATTGTTTTTTTCCTGTTTTCTCTACTCGTTGGCTTGTTTCTTTGGTACAGCTTCCACCAGCAACAGCGAAAAGCACAGCAGGAAATGGATGTCAAAAATACTATTATGGAACTTCAATTAAGGGCGATTCAAGCTCAAATGAACCCTCATTTTATTTTTAATGTGTTAAATAGACTGGTGGAGTTAATTAGTTCTGCCAAATTAATTCAAGCGGAGCGGTTCGTTATTGATTTTGCCAAATTGCTTCGAAATATCCTTGAACAAAGTGAAAAAGACTTTATCTCTGTCCGGGAGGAACTAAAAACCCTTCAAATTTACCTGGAAATTCAAAGAACCAGGCGCCGGGAAAGTTTCCAATATCAAATTTTGGCAGAGGAGGACCTAGACAGTCTTAGGATACCCACAATGCTTATTCAGCCCTTTATTGAGAATGCAATTGTACATGGGGTGGATCATGCAGAATATCCGACTTTAATCACCCTTCAACTTTACCTAGAGGAGGGTAATATGCATATAAAAATCCAAGATAACGGAATTGGCAGGGAACAGGCCTCCAAGATCAATCAAAACCGTAAAAACGAATCCAAAGGCATTGATTTAATTCGGCGAAAGATAGAATTGCTTCGAAAAAAGTACCAAATTGATATTGTGTTGATGATCCATGATTGGAAGGAAACCCCACCGGTCGGCACAGAGGTACATTTAATCATAAAGCATACCTGAATATGATCAACTGTGTGATTGTTGAAGATGAATTGTCTGGTCAGATGTTGTTGAGGGAACGTCTTGCCCGTTTATTTCCCGAGGTGTCGATTGTAGGGCTGTTTGACCAGCCCAAGCAGGCGATTGATTTTCTGGAGTCCCAAAAGGTGGACCTGGTTTTTTTGGATAACCGACTAAAAGGTGGGTATGGACTGGATGTGTTGCAGCGTTTTCCGGAACCTGAATTTGAGGTGATCATTACAACGGCCTACACAGAATACGCTATTGACGCCCTTAATAGTGGGGCCTTGTATTATCTGTTAAAGCCCTTTAGTGAGGAAGACTTTATGCTGGCGGTCGAACTAGCGCTCAAAAAAATCGCAGCAAAAACACGCTTTTTATTTTTGGGTGGGAATCGAAGTCTTCGGTTGTCAGAGATTATGTTTGCTCAATCGGAGGGGGCCTATACCATCTTTAAACTGAAAGATGGCTCTTCTGTGATGACCTCCAAAAATATTGGATTTTATGAAAAGCGGTTGCCAGATAATTCCTTTTTCAGAATTCACCACTCCTGTATCGTCAACTTGGATGTAGTAAAGGAGGTGG
>CANHDG010000128.1 GCA_947459365.1 Saprospirales bacterium | reverse complement strand
CCACCCTGGTGTACTGTATCAACGACAAGTTGAACGACACGGTTTTTGATCGGGAAATGATTGCTTGGCACGGAAAAGGGTACGTTATTGAGCAATTGGGCTCTTTACGCTTTAAAATTGGCCCAAAATCGTTTTTCCAAACCAACAGTCGGCAGGCCAAAGCCTTGTACGATACGACCCGGGAGTTCGCCGGGCTCACGGGAAACGAGCGGGTGTTTGACTTGTACACGGGTACGGGAAGTATTGCTTTGTATGTAGCGGACCTGTGTAAAGAGGTGATCGGAATTGAGGAAATACCGGAGGCGATTGAGGATGCGAAGGAAAATCAGTTGTTGAATAACATTGATAATGCGGTCTTTTATGCAGGGGATGTCCGCCGGGTCTTGTCGCCCGAGTTCATTGAAAAGCATGGAAAACCGGACGTCGTGATCACGGATCCCCCTCGGGCGGGGATGCACGAGAAAGCTATTTTGTTTTTACTTGAACTTGCTGCTCCCCGAATCGTTTATGTGAGTTGTAATCCTGCCACACAAGCCAGGGACATTCAGTTGTTGTCGGAGCTCTACCGGGTGGTGAAAGTGCGCCCGGTGGATATGTTTCCGCACACCCACCACATTGAGAATGTTGCGCTGCTCGAACTTAAATAAATTGGAAAATGCGAGATGTTATTGATTTGATTGGGCGGATTTTTCTTTCTGCCATTTTCATTTTTGAGGCTTGGGATACGATCTGGTATTTTGAAAAAACCAGGGATACGATGACCAATTATGGATTAGACAGCAACCAGGATGCGTTTTTGTACGGGGCCATTTTTCTGTTAACGACCGGGGGATTGATGGTGTTGACGGGTTATCGTGCTACTTTTGGCAGCTTATTGTTGCTCTGCTACTGGTTGCCCGTAACCTTTATTGTGCATGATTTTTGGAATGCCCCGAAGGAGCAGCTCCGTTTGGAGAGTATTCTTTTCATGAAAGACATGGCCATCATCGGCGGATTATTGATGCTGATGGGCAAGGGCAGTGGCCGGTACAGTATCAAGAAGGTACTGGCCACTACCCGGGTATAAACATGAACTGCTTAGGAAGGATCGGCCAGTGCTGCCGAAACGTCCATTCGATAAGCTCTCCATGCGGGAATTAGGGCCGCCAAGGTTCCGACCAGGAGACTGCTCAACAAGAGCCAGGCTTCGGTAGGGACCCAATCGTATTGGAAGGCAAAATGAAATGCTTGGGAGGATTGGTTGACGTAGGCAAGGCCGAGCCTGCTGAGTAGGTGGCCCCCTGCGAAACCCAGGATGGCCAAGAGGAAGCCCTCTGCAATCATTAGAAAGAACAGCTGTCCTTTTCGACAGCCCAAGGAGCGGAGCAGGGCCAGTTCGTACCGCCGTTCCTGGAGCCGGTTGTACAGGGTAATAAAAACGCTGAATCCAGAGATGACCAAAATAGCTAGGGCGAGCGCCTGTAGCGCGGCAGTGCCAATTCCCATCAACCCCAAAAGGCGATTGATCTCCAGGGCAGGAACGGCTGCTTGCATTTGGGTGGTCTCGTTCACCATTCTGGGCAGGGTCATGATTCCCATTGGAGAACGGAATTTTACCAGTAGGGCGGTTAACTCTTGTTCTGCTGCTTCGTGATTATGTTCTTCGTGGTCGTGCTCTTCATCGTTATGTCCTTCATGGTCGTGCCCTTCGTGGTTGCTTTCGGCTTCACTGGGTTGATGGATGGTCCAAACACTTCCAACGGTACAGAGGATGAGCTGGTCCAATACGGTATTGGTCGGCTCGAGGATCCCTACTACTACATAGTCATGTTCTTCGTGGATATCTCCCTGGGCAGCTTCACCGTGCGTGCTGTGAAAGGTTTGGCCGAGTTGTAAGCCCGTTTTTTGGGCGACGGAGGCACCAACAACCACCTCCAGGTCTGTTGCGAAGAGCCGGCCACGTTGTAGCCTTGCATCGTATTTTTTGACATAATTGGAGTCGGTTCCAACAATCCGAAAAGAGGCATAACTATCCCCGTAGGCCAATGGAATTGTTTGTTTAACCAAGGGGTGCCGTTTTATTTTTTGTACATCCTCCATGGAGATATTGCCAGTGGGGGCGTCGAGGTGGTACACGGCAGAGAGGACCAGCTGTAAGGGGCTTCCTTTAGCGCCCAGTACTAGATCGATTTCCTGCAAATCGCGCTCCATTTTTTGTTCAATTTGGGTCTGCATGGACAAAAGCAGGGCAATAATACCGGTGCTCAAGGCCAAGAGTGCCACGCTGAGCGCTGTGTGAAGCGGTTTGTGGCGAAGGTTTCCAAAAATAATTTTTGCTAACACGGATGGATGGCGGTTGGATAGGTAGAGAGGAGTTTAGTGCAGTTGCAGCTGGCGCTTCACGACTGCTTTTAGGCGGTTATCATGGGTGACCACAATCAAGCTGGCTCCCCGTTGGAGGGCTTGTTCTTGCAGGAGTTCAAACACTTTGTGACCGTTTTCATCGTCCAAGGCGCTCGTAGGTTCATCGGCCAGTAGCACGGGTGGTTCGTTGACGAGGGCCCGGGCGATTCCCGCCCGCTGTTGCTCGCCGAGGCTCAATTGAAATGGTTTTTTGGACAAGGTATGGGCAATCCCAAGTTGATCTGCCAGGTGGCGGAGTTGTTGGGTCGAGCGTTTTTTTTGTCCAAAAAAGGAAGGCAACAGGAGGTTGTCGAGGACCGAAAGAGAGGCCACGAAATGGGGTTTCTGGTAGACTAAACCGATCTGTTGACTTCTAAACCGATCAATGGCGCTGCCTTGAAGGGTAGCAAGATCTACTCCGTCTATCCAGACCCCGCCGCCAGTAGGCTGGAGAATGCCTGCCAGAAGGTGCAGAAGGGTGGTTTTGCCGCTGCCCGATTTTCCGGTGATTAAAAGGGTCTCGCCTTTTTCACACTGGAAATCCGGAAAGGCAAATGGTTGTCCTCCGGGGTAGGCAAACTGAAGTTGAGTGGTGTATAACATGGTCTTACGTGTGGCAGGTGCAGAGCTGATCGCTCTGGGCTTTTTCAAAACATTCTTTTCCTTCCCGAATAGAGAATACGATCAATCCTATGGTCCCCAGCGCATCAGCGTAAGGGAAACCGGTATAGGCATAAATTGCGCTGGAAGCGAGTAAAATTCCAGACATCCAAAGGCAAACACGGGCGCAACGCGCGTCCGCTAAAATTGCCTCCGAGCGAAGTGCAGTGCCCGTTTTTTCTTTTTGCCAAATCAAGGCCCACATGACACTGATCGATACCAAGGCAACCACTATCCCCCAAATGGTGGTATCAGGACGGTGCCCACTCCATATATTCCAGACCATCGTGGCAGACAAGCCAATTGCCAGGCCGTAAAAGGCAAATCCAGTGACTCGAAGTGCGGTCCGCTCAAAAGAATCGCGCTGGGAAGTGGTTTCTGAACGACTTCTCCAAACCAGGTGGGCAATCCCCATCCCGGAAATGCACTCAATGAAGCTATCCAAGCCAAAGCCAAAAAGCGTAAAGCTCTCGTCTTCCAAACCTAGATAGGTAGAAATAAAGCCTTCGGCCAAATTGTACACAATGGTCGCCAGCGCCAACCACCAGGCCGTCCGGTAAAGTTGCTGAATGCGTTCTTGAGAAAGCGACGCTGAAGGCGTCGGTACAGATTGGGTGGTCATAAATCGTCTTTTCGTTCAATAGATTGCAAAGTTATTGAAACAACCCGGTGGAAAAAAGTTTTAACCTGCCGGAAACATTTGGAAAATAAGGGCGGTATATGGCTGGAGCTGCCTCCTAATGCTTCCGGATCGAGCAGCTTTGTCAGTTGGTTGACCGAAGGACTGCCATTCAGGAGCCCAACCTGACAAACCGTCAGGTTTTTTTTCAGTGGCACAGCGATTGATAAGGAAGGAGAAAACATCCAAAACCATTTCTAACTTTAAAAATTTATCAACATCCAATATGGGAAAAATTATCGGCATTGACTTAGGTACCACCAACTCCTGTGTGTCGGTCATGATGGGTAACGAACCAGTCGTGATCGCCAACGATGAAGGCGCACGCACGACACCTTCCGTAATTGCATTCCTCGATAATGGCGAACGCAAGGTAGGCGCACCCGCAAAACGTCAGGCAGTCACGAACCCACAGCGCACCGTAGCTTCTATCAAGCGCTTCATGGGTATGCGCCACAGTGAAGTAGGGAAAGAAATTGATCGAGTACCTTATAAAGTGGTCCGCGGCGACAACGATACCATCCGGGTAGAAATCGATGGTCGCCTCTACACTCCGCAGGAAATATCAGCTATGACCTTGCAAAAAATGAAAAAAATCGCGGAGGACTACCTCGGGGAAACAGTAACAGAAGCGGTTATCACCGTTCCTGCTTATTTCAACGATTCCCAGCGTCAAGCAACCAAAGAAGCGGGTGCTATCGCAGGCCTCGACGTAAAACGAATTGTAAACGAACCCACCGCTGCTGCCTTGGCTTACGGCCTCGATAAGGGCGATCGCGACATGAAAATCGCTGTTTATGACCTAGGAGGTGGTACGTTCGATATCTCGATTCTCGAACTCGGTGGTGGGGTATTTGAAGTAAAATCAACCAACGGTGATACCCACCTAGGTGGAGATGACTTCGACCATGTGATCATCGAGTGGCTGGCAGATGAATTCAAACGCACCGAAAACATGGACCTCCGAAAAGACCCGATGGCCCTGCAGCGCTTGAAAGAAGCCGCCGAAAAAGCAAAAATCGAGCTTTCAAGCGGATCAGAAACGGAAATTAATCTTCCGTATATTACGGCAGTCGACGGTGTTCCCAAACACTTGGTGACCAAACTGACCCGCGCTCGCTTCGAGCAAATGGTCGATTCCCTGGTGCAGCGCACCCTGGAACCTTGCCGCCAGGCACTTAAGGATGCCGGCATGCCTGCTTCTGATGTGGATGAGGTGATCCTTGTAGGTGGTTCCACCCGTATTCCTCGTATCCAAGAAGAAGTGGAAAAATTCTTCGGTAAAAAGCCGAACCGTTCCGTTAACCCAGATGAGGTGGTTGCCATCGGTGCCTCCGTTCAAGGGGGCGTATTGAGTGGAAATGTAAGTGGAGTCCTGTTGTTAGACGTAACCCCTCTGTCAATGGGTATCGAAACCATGGGCAATATGTACGATATTGTCATCGAGGCCAACTCTACTATTCCAATCAAAAAATCAAAGGTGTACTCCACTGCCTCTGACAACCAGCCGCAGGTAGAAATCCATATTCTGCAGGGCGAACGCCCCATGGCACGCGATAACCGTACCGTAGGCCGCTTTATCCTGGATGGAATTCCACCAGCACCACGCGGAGTGCCACAAATTGAGGTAACCTTCGATATGGACGCCAATGGTATCCTCTCCGTTACCGCAATGGATAAGGGAACGGGCAAAAAACAAAATGTCCGAATCGAAGCCAGTACCGGTTTGTCGAAAGAAGAAATCGAACGGATGAAGGCAGAAGCAGCGGCCAACGCAGAAACAGATCGCGAGGCCCGCGAGCGCGCTGAAAAATTAAATGCAGCAGACTCGATGATTTTCCAAACGGAAAAACAGCTCCGCGAATACGGCGAAAAAGTACCCGCTGATCACCGCGCGACCATTGATGCCGCTCTTAATGAACTGAAGGAAGCCCATAAACTGGAAGACTTGGCTCGGATCGATGCCGCACTGGAGCAACTGAACCAGGCATGGGGCGCTGCTAGCCAGCACATGTATGCCGCTACCCAGGATGGACAAGGCCCAGAAGCGGGTCCAACCGGTGGCGCAGGTGCATCCTCTGGTGGCGGACAAGCCCAAGATGTCGAGTTCGAAGAGGTGAAATAAGCGCAGAAAACCTTCGCTTTTACCATAAAGCCGCCTCAAAAACCCTTGAGGCGGTTTTTTTTATGCTCCTTTCGTGGTGAAATCCCAAGGCCCCTTACCTTTGCGCCTCTTTTTTTAAATTGATATGCAAGCTACGCTCATTGATACCCACGCCCATTTATACTCCTCCAAGTTTGATTCCGACCGCAAGGAAATGATCCAACGGGCCCTCACAGCAGGAGTTCATAAAATGTATTTGCCCAATATCGACTCCGAAAGCATCGAAGCCATGTTGGAACTGGAAGCCGCCTTCCCAGAACATTGTTTTGCTATGATGGGGCTGCACCCTTGTTCGGTAACGGCCGACTACGAGCGGGAGCTGGCGGTGGTGGAAAAATACCTTTCTGAACGAACATGGGCCGGCGTCGGGGAAACCGGCATCGACTTGTATTGGGATAAAACCTTTTTCCGCGAACAACAAATTGCCTTCGCTCGACAAATTGAGTGGGCCAAAGACCTGGATCTTCCCATTATTATTCACTCCCGAGAGAGCAATGAAGAGTGTCTTGAATTGGTAAAAGCCGGACAGGATGGTCGCCTTCGCGGTATTTTTCACTGTTTTTCAGGCAGCCTTGAACAAGCGCAACGCATGATTGACCTAGGGTTTCTGCTGGGCATCGGTGGTACGGTTACCTATCCAAAATCCGAACTGCCAGCTGTGCTAAAACAGGTACCCTTGGAAAATATCGTGCTCGAAACGGATGCTCCGTACCTGCCACCGGTCCCACACCGCGGAAAACGCAATGAAAGCGCGTATGTCCGATTGGTCGCCGAGATGATTTCAGAAATTAAGGTGCTCCCTATTTCTACTGTTTTGCAGGTGACCTCGGCAAATGCTGCCCGCGTTTTTCCAGTTTGATCACCATGGAAGACAAGACAGGTGCTCCGTTAGAATTCACCGTTCAGGTACTTCAGGCCTTTGGTTGGAACGTGAAGGGAGGGCTGCTCTCCGCCTTGCCACCTGCGGCTACCACCCTGATTGATCTATTGAAACAGCAGTTGTGTCTGCTAGAGCTTCCTCCCCTGGAGCGCATGTTGCTGCACTCCAACCATGGGTTGCTGCGTTCCTGCTTGGATCTAAGAGATCTTCCCGTGGAGCAATGGCCTGAAAAGGCGGCCGACCTCGGAAGGGATCTCGTGGATTGGTGGTTGGACCTGGCGGCCCAGGAGGGAGTACTCGAGGCTTCCTCTGCACCCGCTTCGGAGGAACTGTGGTTTTTACAAAAAACAACCGAAAAAGGAAGGGCCAATCCCAACTTATTAGAGGTTTTTTCGGAGGTTCTACTGGATTTTCCTGTTTTTTACAGCACTCTTTCGGTGCAGGTGACCACTTCAATTATTGGCCTGGAAGCGGATAGAACGTGGATGCCAGGCGAGCGAAGGCCATTTCAGGAGCTTGGGATTGCGCCGGAGCATGCGCTTGAACTACTTCATAAACGGGCTTTGAGCTGGGTGTTACCTACCTGTACAGAGGAGCCTGGTTGGGCGAGTAAGTTATACCAGTATCTTGGCTTTCTGGCAGGAGGTAGTAGTATCCCCGCAGTGGCCGAGACGGCCTTTTGGTTGCAGTGGTTGCGAACGGCAGTTCGGACCCTGCCCTTTCAAGAAACCGAGGAAGCGATGGAGACCCTGCAGGAGCTACACCGCCAGTTATGGGCTTATTTTGAAAAACATGGAAAAACGCCCCCGGAATTGAAGGCAGAACAACTTATTGTAGCACACCCAATTACGGTATCGGATAGAGGTTTTTTTGAGGAACAGCTCGAAAACCTTCGTCGGGCACGTTCGGCTGCGGTTTTAGCGTAGGATTGGTTGTGCCGAACGGGCGCTGAAGCTACAGCGAACGCGAGCTGCTCATTAAATGCGCTGAAGGGTACGCAAAATAAAAAATTTACGAATGGCGTAAATCGCTGCCAGGCCAATGGTATAAGAAAGGGTAATGGTCATGGTTAAGGCTCGTTGATTGAAGAATAAATAGATAACGAGGCGCCTCCTCCAATCGCTGCTAGGCCGTTGTCTTTTTTTTGAAAAAAATAAAAACAAGGAATATTAAGATAACAGGGCTACGCCCTACCGCCGTTAAGTTAAGGAAATCAATTATCCGATGAGGCTCCTGGTCTGTCCTTTTTAATGCTCCTTTTTGGGGTGGGTTCAATCTAGAGGAAGAAGTTGGTTGGAGCACAAGACATTAACCAAACGGTGGTGGGCAAACGCTCGTTTTAATTTTCATCCCGCAGGGTGATGTCAAATGATGTTCAATAAAAATTTCAAAGATGGGTGCTCCTGCGGAATGCACGATTGCTATTGAGATTACAGGGCTAAAGCCCCTTCCTGTTTGGTGCGTCGTTTGGGGCTATTGAGATAACAGGGCTACGCCCCTTTCGATTCACGGTTAACTTGGGTTTAGTACATTAGCGGAGACAAGTCTATTGGGTAACAGCTATTGTAGTAGGTCAAAGCTAGGCGTATGTTGAGGGTCAGCTGAAATGGGGTACCCCAAAATTGGCAAAATG
>CANHDG010000127.1 GCA_947459365.1 Saprospirales bacterium | reverse complement strand
TCTACCCTCCAGCCGTTATCATCGGTCAGGTGCCAGTGGAAAGTGTTCAGTTTGTAGCGGGCCATTTGGTCAATAAAGGCCTTCACTTCGTCTTTCGTGAAAAAATGCCGGCTTACATCCAACATCAACCCGCGCCAACCAAAACGAGGGTAATCTACTATACTGCAGGCCGCAATTTGGTTCCCCTCCATCAGCTGTGCCAAGGATTGCACGCCATAAAACAAACCCGCAGGTTCATTGGCGCGCAAGGTGATGCCCTTCGATGTCACCTCTAGGGTGTAGCCCTCTTTCCCCAGATTGGCCGCAGGTTGGCTGTTGAGCGACAGGGTGATGGGTTTCTGACCCGCTTTGGCAGCCGATTTTGTGTCCCAATTCTTGCCTTTCAAACCCAAGGATTTAACGAGGTGCGAAGCTGCTACCCGTTCGGCTGGACTGCTGGCCACCACTGGTCCAGCCATTTTATCGGACAATAAATAAAAACCTGATTTGGCTTGGTAACTTACCGGTGCCGGAATAATATTGGCCACTTGAGACTGGGCAGAAAAAGCCAGCAGAAGTAACAAAGAAATAAGTCGGAATGTACGCATAGTCTACGCTTTTGTTGAACAAAAAACAGGTTGGTATCGGCAGGAAAAAGGAGCTAACCATCTCACCCCAGAAAACAACCAACCGAAAAGAGGTTCTAATCCGGTTGTGCCGAGCTGGGTCAAATGTAAAAAGGAACAGGGAATAACAGATTCAAATTCCTAAAAAAGCACGTTTTTCATTGCAAATAAACTAATCCTCCTATTTTTATTTGGAATTTGGAAAGGATAAAGCAAGACCAAGATCACTATAACGCTCTACACAAGGTAAAGTTAACAGCCGCGCAACCAGCTAGTGAGCGTAAGCAAGTGTCGCCAAACGCAATTTAGACCTGACCCAAATGTTAGTCAGTAACCTAAAATATCCTTTCAAACCATTTCACGTAAAAAGTGCGCTTAACAACAACCTCCCCCTGGAGTGCATACCGACTGGCTAGCGATCACTGTGAATGGTACATTCAATTGCTCCGCAGGAATTCCACAGTGATCGGCCGCCAAACAAGCGGTTTGCCTAGAAGTGAGCACAAATTGGTCACCCGAATACTCCAGACCATATTTCCCAATGGTATCTGACTGGTATTCAACCTCCACTTCTAGGTCTTCCATCCCCAGTTTTTCTTCGGAAAGCTGGATAATGCTCAATAGTTTGGCGGCAGACAAGCGGTGATCCAAGTCATTGGCACTCCACAATTGAAAATTAGCCACCTTTTCTGTTCGGATGGTGCCTCCGCAGTCAATAAAGTGCTTGGTAATCACTCCTACTTCGGTGATGTGGAAATGAGCGGGAATAAGGGTTCCATTTTCCAACTTAAAAACGACTTCATTTACCGCGTTCAGTTGCTTTTTTACCTCTGATAAGATCATGTGCTACCAATAATGGAGTGAAAAAGGTGATTAGAAAATACTTCCTGCAAGGGCGTTTTTTTGCTCAAACAAGGAAATTGATAATCCATCGCAAATTTACGATCAATTTTCCAACCAAACAACCTTTGCTTGAAGGGAAAGGGCAAAACAGGTTGGCATCTTCCAGCGGAATCATTTCATCCTTATTACATTCACGAGAGGTGGATGCTCGCGGAACGCTCAACGGTGGATCTGCACCGATAGAATCCAAGTCCCTTTTTCGGCAACCTGATTCTGAGCGCTACTTTTACGTTTATCACACATAAAACTGTGATTTCAAGGCAATACTATAATCCGTCAACACCTGCTCTAATTTTTCCCGGTTGTTCGTTTGCTCTGGTGCTTGACTTTCTAGTCGGTCCGTATATGCTTTAATGGCACGCAGCATTTTAGGCTTATCCTTCTCATCCACCTCTGCTTTTTCAGTACGCTGTTTTTTTCGCTCCAAAGACTCCTTAGCGATCTCCAAAACGTCGAAATCCTGATCAAACTGATTAAACAGATGATCAATTAACAGTTCGGGTATTATTTGTCGAGCAGAAAGATCCGCCGATAATAGTCCGCGGATACAATAAAATACATTCTTGTAGGTAAATTTTTTATCCGTCTCCATCAGTCGGATACTCCCCTTTGCCAGTGAAATATAATGAAAAAACAACGCCTTAAAGTCAAAATTGGAAACGATGTCTTGCTGAAACCGCTGCCAATCGGGCAGTTCATTCCAATAAACCAAATCAGCTCTAATCCACTCAAAAACAGCCGGGTTGCTTTTCACTAAAAGTCCGAACATCTTGTCCACATCGTACGACACGAAATCAAAGTCACCGTCCATGACTTCAAGGATATCAGGGTGTTTTTGGAAGTCAAAATATTGTTTTTTGGATTGGAGATGAAAGCCACGTACATCATAGTCACTATCTGGACTTGCAAAGCCCCAAAGTCGACTTCCGCTTTCAATATAAAAAAGTGGTTTTTCTTCCAGATCCTTAAACAGGTTTTCAATTGTTTGTCTCATGTTTGATTGTATTGTGGTTGATCTACCCTCATTATCTAGCCGCACAAGGATTCCATAACCGGTGGTTAGAACTAAAAAAAGTTAAGAAATATTGTCCTAATTCCCTTGCCAAACGCGTCCTTTCGTGTCCAAACAGGGTAAAATGGAGAACTACGGACACTCTTGGCTGGATTACAATCCTTGTATCTCTGCTATGGTCAGCCCTGTTATTTCACTTATCAAACCCAGGTCCATCCCTTTTTGCTTCATCTGAAGTGCCACTTCTGCTTTCCCTTCTGCTTTCCCTTCATCAAAGGAGGTATCTACTACGTTTTTTAAATCGCGGTAATACTTCAGGCTTTCTTCATACTTATCTTTTTCATCAGGTGTAAATCGAGCGATTTCAGCGGCTTCAAACAGCCGTTGGAACACCTTTTCTTGCAAGGCCGGCGGCCTGTTTTGTAAGTTGGGGAGCTGCTGTAGCACATACATCCACTTATCAAAGTTGCTTTTTAACTCCGCTTCCGTTTTGTTGAAGTTCGGCATCTCTAAATAGATGTAGGTTAGTTTCTCATAGAACACCCTGCAGTATTGATCCCTCAGCTGCACCTCGTGCCGAACCTCCGGTGAGCTTTCTTCTTCTGAAAAAGTAAAATCAAGAATACCAACTAGGTACACAGCAGCTAACTGATAGTTCCAATCCCCTTTTTTAGCCTGTTCTTGAATTGGGAAAGAAGCATAATACACCCCTCGATCTTTAAAAAAATTCTGTTTGGCCTTCTGCATTTCTACGATAAACCGCTCGCCATTTTGCCCTAAACAATACAAGTCAAAGATCGCTTTTCGATCTGCTTCAGCCTTGCCTAACTGCTCGTTGGGTGCATATGTCAAGTCCTTTATTTGGTGTTTTAAGGGCAATACCTGATTCAAAAAATCGATCAGCAAGTCTTTGTTCGGTTCAGAACCAAACAATTTCTTGAAGCCAAAATCAGTAAACGGGTTAATATATTTGTCTTGGAGGGCCATTAAACGAGCTTTTAGAAACAAAAATACGAAAAAAATACAGACTTGCTGCCATATACAACATGAGTATGGATTCAAATGCCGTTCTCGTTGGAGGATCCAAAAGTTGTAGCAGTTAAGTCCCCTCAAAACAATACGTTTAAAAGCAGGAAATAGAATAACTTTACGTATGGATCCGACAAGGAGATCTCGACGGATACTTTTACAAAAGGAAAATTACAGACCTAAACAATGTTCGAGCGGGCTTTTAAAAACACGGACGATATTCTTCAAAAAGACACCGTAAGCGGCAGTAATTTTTAGAGTCATTGACCATCATACGGTTGATTTGAGCGATAAGAGCCTGAATAAAAAAAGAAAACGCCTACCGCATGAAATTGTGGAACAAATACCGTAATCGAATAGAGAAGCTGATGAACTGCTGGCAAGCATTTCACACCTCATCACATAAAACACAGATCAATTGGATTAAAGGATTGCACGGATTTTGATTGGAGAACTAAAATATAAGGACATAACCGAGAAAATTATTGGGGCCTCTTTTGAAGTGCATAAATTTTTGGGAGATGGCTTCCAGGAAGTGATTTACCAAAGGGCTTTGGCTATTTTTTTGCGTCAGGCTGGGTTAGAGTTTGCCAGAGAAATTACACAAAAAATTTTCTACAAGGACCTAGAAGAACCCATCGGTACGCGTAGAGCAGATTTTGTAGTGGAAGGAAAAGTACTGGTCGAGTTAAAAGCAAAAATTCAGTTGGAAGATGTGCATTCGGCTCAGGCGCTGAACTGCCTGAAGGCCTACAAGCTGGAGGTCGGTTTGCTGATCGACTTTGGTAGTAAAAGCTTAACCTTTAAGAGACTAGTGCTTTAATTAACACGGTAAGAGCACGGATTTAACGGATTATGAGAGGACACGGATTTTTTTTAGTAACCCAAAAAATCCGTGCACTCCGCGAAATCCCCAAAAATCCGTGATCAAAATAGTCGGGATGACAGGATTCGAACCTGCGACCACACGCCCCCCAGACGTGTACTCTACCGGGCTGAGCTACATCCCGTAGCGCTTATACCTTACTCCGATACATTCCGAGCAACATCTTGGAAAGTTGCTCGTACCGGTCGTAAAAATGCTTGTACAATTCAGGATCTAACTGATCAAGATCCAATAATAAATGAATCAGCGTCACACACTCATACACCGCGCTTCGCGCAGAAGTAATGGCACTCCGCTTCTCTGCATCATCCATCCTGCCCACTCCCTCCGATAAAAAAAGAACCGTAGACAAACTGCTTTTTTTCAGGCGTTCCTGAAGAATGGCATCCATCTCCGTATGCGCGAAAACGTACTCTAGCACCTCCTTGTTCAGAATGCGTGCCACTTTGTACACTTCCAGCTTTTCAAAATCAAACATACAGAAATCTGTTTATCCATGAACACCAGGAAATCCCGGCGATTCCCTTTTGGTCGAGCCTACTGGATTCGAACCAGTGACCTCCGCCCTGTCAAGGCGGCGCTCTAAACCAACTGAGCTAAGGCCCGTTTTTTCATTGGGGACGCAAAGGTACAGCCCCCTCGGCAAAAAACAAACTCAGTTTGCTTTTTTTCCTAAAAACTGGAAAAGGCCATAGCCATTTGGAGCAGCACCTCCCCCAAACCAAATACCTTTGTAGCCATCCCATTATGGGCACTTTTGTTTCTTATGACCCACCTTCTCTCGCTCCGTTTATTGCTGCTAATTATCCTCCCCACGTTCGCCTTTTGCCAATCCAGCAGCCCAACTCGACCTAACATTATCTATATCTATGCCGATGACTTGGGGTATGGCGAACTGGGCTGTTATGGCCAGAAAAAAATCCGGACCCCGCACCTCGACCAGCTGGCAAGGGAGGGGATTCGGTTCACACAGCACTATTCCGGGGCTCCCGTCTGCGCTCCCGCCCGGTGCATGCTGCTGACAGGCAAACACGCCGGCCACTCCTACATCCGAGGTAATTATGAATTGGGGGGCTTCCCCGATAGTCTGGAAGGCGGACAAATGCCCCTCCCAGAAGGCATCTACACCCTGCCAGCGATGCTCCAACGCGCAGGGTACCGAACAGGCCTTTGCGGAAAATGGGGACTGGGCATGCACCACAATTCGGGAAGCCCCTTGTTGCACGGATTTGATTACTATTTTGGTTACCTAGACCAAAAACAGGCGCATAATTTTTATCCCACCCACCTTTGGGAAAACGATCAATACCGGGCCTTGCAAAATACTCCTCTGGAGGTGCACCGAGCCCTAAACCCCGCCACCGCTACCGAAGCAGATTTCAATGCATTCATAGGAAAGGAGTATGCCCCAGCGCTGATCACCCAAAAAGCAGTGGAATTTATCCAAAACAACCAAACAAAACCGTTTTTTCTTTACCTACCCTACCCTTTGCCTCATGTATCCCTGCAAGTACCCACCGCATACGTAGACCTGTACCGTGGACAGTGGGAGGAACAACCGTATTTCGGACAAGCAGGTTATGCGGCTTCTCGTTATCCGCGTTCGACTTATGCTGGAATGATCACTTTTTTAGATGACCAAGTCGGCATCCTACTGCAGCTGCTAAAGGAGCTTGGATTGGAAGAGAACACCCTTGTCTGTTTCTCCAGTGACAACGGAGCCTCGTTTGCGGGTGGAGCAGACGCCCACTTTTTTGAAAGTGTATCGGGATTGCGTGGACTCAAAATGGACTTGTACGAGGGCGGCATTCGGGTACCTTTTCTGGCCCGGTGGCCAGGAACCATACCAGCCGGACAAACTTCTGAGCACATCTCTGCTCAGTATGATTTAATGGCTACGCTGGCCGAGTTAACCGGGCAGTCTGCCGGCAAAACCGATGGACGCTCGTTTCTTCCAACGCTCTTAGGCATAAACGCAAATCAAGCTATTCATCCCTATTTGTTTTTTGAATTTTCGGAAAAAGCGGGTCAGATGGCGATTCGAATGGGGCCTTGGAAAGGGGTTAGAAGTCAACTCAAGCAAGTTCCCTACGCCCCCTGGGAACTTTACCACTTGGACAATGACCCCTCTGAAAGCAACAATATAGCAGCAGAGCATCCGGAAATAATCCGCCAACTGGAAGCAATTCGAAGTACGGCGCGAAAAAAAGCACACCTTCTGGACTGGGAGCTGAAGGGCTACTAGATCACTTCTGCCACTACAAAAATACTCCCGATTACCAGGATTAGATCAGTAGGCGCTGCCTTCCTACGTGCAGCTTTTAAGGCATTTTTGACAGAGCTGTAAGATTTCCCCTTTAATCCTTGGGCTGCGGCTGCCTGTTGCAATTCTTGAGCGTCCAATCCCCGAGGGATATTGGCTTTCGCAAAATAATACCTCGCTTTGGAGGGAAACTGCCGGAGCGCTTTCCCTAAGTCTTTGTCATTCACAAAACCTGTGACGATATGCAATTGTCCGAACGAACTAGCCGCCACTGCCTGAAATGCAGCGGAGAGACCGGCTTCGTTGTGCGCGCTATCGCACAGAATAGTAGGGTTGCTTCCGATTTGCTGCCATCTTCCTTGCAACCGGGTTAACTCTTTGAGCCGAAAAAAGCCTTCCCAAGCACGCTGCGGGAAAAAGGAATCTGCCGATTTCCGTGCACAAAGGGCCTGAAATGCCGGTATCCCTCCCAAAATTTCAGCGGATTTCAATGCGGTGGCGAGGTTTTTCTGCTGATACGGTCCCACCGCATCGGTCTGCAGCACCTCCCCCCACGGTTGTCCGGACTTGTACACTTGATAACTGGCTCTACCAGGTGCCTCTTGAGGTCCTGAAAGCACTTGCACTTGGTACTCCTGGTCGGCATACCAAATCGGAGCTTGATGCTCGGCCGCTTTTGCCTCAAAGACCGGACGGGTCTCAGGGTGGGTCTCCCCGATCACTACCGGGGTTTGGGCTTTGATTATACCTGCTTTTTCACCAGCAATCAGCGGCAACGTATTGCCTAACAAGTCCATGTGGTCAAAACTGATGTTGGTTATGATACTCAGCAAAGGTTGAATCACGTTGGTGCTGTCGAGGCGCCCCCCCAAGCCTACCTCAATAATCGCAATATCCACCTTTTCCTCGGCAAAATGCTGAAAGGCCATGGCCACGCAAAGTTCAAAAAACGAGGGCTGAATGCGCTGTATAGCTTCTTTATGCTGTGAAACAAATTCTACAACCTTTTTCTTTGGTATGTAGCTACCATTGATTTTGATCCGCTCCCGAAAATCCTTGTAGTGTGGACTTACATACATCCCCGTTTTGAGGCCAGCCGCCTGACAGGCTGCTGCCATTAAATGCGTCACAGAACCCTTCCCATTGGTTCCGGCAATATGAACGGTAGGAAACTGCTGCTGCGGATTGCCCAAATGGGCACATAAAGCAAGGGTATTGCCCAAATCTTTCTTGTAGGCAGAAGCACCCACCCGTTGGTACATGGGCAATTGGGCATATAAAAAATCAAGGGTTTCCTGATACGATTGCTGCATAAAATCGAAGAGCCGAATGGGAAAACAAGAACTGTTGTTTTTTCGGAAACTCAACAAGGCTTACGGATTTAAGTTGTAGAAAAAACCGGGAATACCACAGATTTCATCTATAAAAAATACTTCATGTCTATCTGGAGGACGACGGCCGTTTAACGGAATACTCCCGTTGAATCGATGGTTTTCCCCGGTAAAAAAAGAAATGAATATACCATTCCCTTAATTGCCGTCGTTCTAACTTCCAATTCGAGCTGCCAACTACCGGAAGTCGGCACTCAAGTTAATTTATCGACCAATAGCGGCAATTCCTCAAATAATGAGTTTCTTTGTCCATTCAATCCTTCATTTTTGTCCGGAATTATCACGATACCGCCCTCATCATGCATATTCTTATCGTTAACCGATC
>CANHDG010000126.1 GCA_947459365.1 Saprospirales bacterium | reverse complement strand
TGCCTAATGTTCTATGAAGACAATCGAATCGGTCAAGAACGGCACCCTGAGCAATGTCAAGGCGACAGAAAAAAGAAGGCCGAAAGGTAGTTCACTTTCGACAGTTCATTTGACTAACAACGATAAACTTGTGTAAGAATACAGCGCATCCTACCGGAAATGGGGGGAGGCGAACCTGGAGGCGCTTTATTTAGAGGTAGCTCCAACACGACTTGTTTCGGTAACAACCTAGGAGTATACAGTAGAATGGGAAACAAATAATCAGAAAAAGCCTGGACAGAATGGCTAAACTCTTCCGCAGTAGAAAAATCAGATTTCAGTAAAAAAGAAATCTCGGTGGTTTCTAAACAACCCTCTCCTTTTTTACAAGCACTCTTTTCAGCGTTCCGAGCTTCAAGGATTACTCGGAAGGAATAAAAGCCATCTGTCGGAGCTGCGGAATTAACCCCATTTGACTGGCAGCAAGAGGGCTTTATATCGACCGGATCACAACAACCAGAATGGGAAATATCTTTCTCAAGGGTAAAGAAAGTGACATCCAAGCAGTAACAATATACTGCCTGAATACTAAACCCTGTGGTAGTGATTAAAAGGTTTGTAATCCACAGAGCAGTAAAAAATTTCGCCGCTCGTTTTGAAATCATTTCCTCACAAAAGTAATTCCTTCTATCTGGTTCGGAGGAGCGTTTGAATAAATTTAACGTTATGCGTTTTGTTGCAGGGCTGCAGCCTTCACAGCAACTGCCACACTGGTCGCGACCGTTTTATCTAGGGAAGCAGGAATAATGTACTCAGCTGTGGGGGCTTCTACACAAGCAGCTATGGCCAATGCGGCAGCAAGTTTCATTTCTGGGGTGATAGATTTTGCTCGGGCATCCAATGCTCCCCGAAAAACGCCGGGAAAGCCAAGTACGTTATTGACTTGATTGGCATAATCACTTCTCCCGGTACCTACTACCATCGCTCCCCCGCGTTTGGCCTCCTCTGGAGTGATCTCCGGATCTGGGTTCGCCATGGCTAATACAATCGATTTTGCCGCCATCGTGGAAATGTCAGCCGCGGTCAATAAATTAGCTACACTTACCCCTATGAAAACATCCGCTCCTTTAATGGCATCCCTTATATCTCCCTGAAGCTGATCTGGGTTAGAATAGGTCAATGCCTCTAATTTTGCTTCGTTGAGATCTGTTCGGCCACCGTGTATAATGCCTTTGGTGTCACAAAGAATAATTTTCTTTACGGACACCGCGGGAGCGGTAAGTCCAATTCCTTTCAATAATTTGGCAATAGCGATGCCTGCTGCACCCGCCCCATTAATCACAATACTTAGATCATTGATGTTCTTACCTACTACTTTCGCTGCATTAATCAGAGCCGCCAAGACCACTATGGCTGTACCGTGCTGATCGTCATGAAATACAGGTATACCCAAATCTTGCAACCGAGATTCAATTTCAAAGCTCCTAGGAGCTGCAATATCTTCCAAATTAATCCCGCCGAAAACAGGAGCAATATTTCTAATTGTCCGCACGATTTCATCGGTATCCTGCGTATCCAAGCAGATGGGGAAAGCATCGATATCGGCGAACATTTTAAAAAGCATCGCTTTCCCTTCCATCACAGGAATAGCCGCCAGCGGACCGATATTACCCAATCCTAACACCGCAGTACCATCACTTACCACCGCAACAGTATTGCCTTTAATGGTGTAATCGTAAACGGTTTCGGGATGTTTGTAAATTTCCCTACAGGGTTCCGCCACCCCTGGTGAATAGACCATTGACAGGTCTTCTTTATCAACTACCTCAATTTTAGAAACAACAGCAATTTTACCTTTGTTGGCACGATGCAAATCGAGTGCCTTCTCATAAATGGATTTCATACAAATCAGGACTTCTAATAACCAACGCAAAGGTACATTTAATTAATTGTACCGCTTCAAATAATTCCAGACCGGCTCTTACTTACGCTCCAGATACACTAAATCAATCCCAGATACGTGCTCCTCAAACCAAGTTAAGGGTGCCAAGGTCTTGTCTCCTGTTAAGGTATCGCACTTAAAAAAGAGATAAAACAATTGCATACAATCTTCCATGCGACGCTGGAACAACTCCAGTTGCTTGTGCTGAAGGTGCTCCACATGCCGCTTCTCATACAACCAAGCGTAATACGCATCATCATGGAATGCGGTAATTTTCAGGACAACAGGGTCCGTTGTAAATTCTTGGAGAAAATCCCGTGCAATCACCCCGTGGTGTTTGGTCCAGTCCCTTGGATTACTACGGTCTTCCAGGTATTTAAAGGTGTCATGAGCAAGCGAAATAAGTCGAAGGCGGGTTCTCTCCGAATCCCCTAATCCTTCCAGCCGATCAATATTATCCAACACTTCTCTGACGTGAGCGGCCACCTTACCTTCCGGATGACCAAACCTTGGCTCACCCCAATCCATCCCGCGCAAAAAAGCATCGGTTGATAACAAGATCTTCTCCAATTCATTCTCTGGCTTCAGAAGTTGTTGTAGTTGATGGTGATTGAGCGAGACGCGCCGGGTCATTGCCAAAATACGACTAGATAACAGGGTGATGGTTCAACACTGATCGCTTACCAATTATTAACGCTTCAACAAATGGGAGCGTTGCCTAGTTAGGAAACTTCTCGGGCAAAAATAATTGGTTTCAGCCAATTAAAAAATGAAAATTAAATCCTGGGCCACAATCTCCAACAGGATCAACCGAAGTTCCCTATTTTTGAACTAAAAACTACTAATAATTCAGTACTTGTTTTCTGTGTCAGTCCGGTGTTTGTAAGCAAAGGTTCGTTTAGCTCAACGCCCGCATCATCGACCTTTTCTCAATTCCCCATCGTTTGCTAAAATATTCCATAACAGAAGGTTAATAAACCGTTAAACAGTCCGTTTGATAAAGCACAGGCTGCTTTTGTTCGTTTAACCACCAACAGCGTTAATTAACCAACATTACGTCATGAATAAATTCCTTCCAATGCTGGTAGCAGGTGTAGTCGGTGGTCTGGTGGTCTTCGGAGCCGGAAAGCTGGTCGAAAATCCTACCCCTGCCTTTCAGACAAATGTCGCTCCTACTGCCAAACAAGTAAGTTATGCTGGAGCACCCCCTGCCTTCGATTTTACCAAAGCAGCAGAAAAATCTCTTAATGCAGTTGTGCACATCAAAGCTACCGAAAGTCGAAAGTCGGCTATTGAGCGCAACCGTCAGAACCCCTTTTTCTATTTTTTTGGAGGTCCTGACTTTGGTCAACGTTCGGGTACCGGTTCAGGTGTTATCTATACCTCGGATGGATATATCCTGACCAATAACCACGTGATTGATTTTGCAGATGAATTTGAGGTCACTCTACACGATAACCGGGAATTTAAAGCGCGGCTAGTGGGTCGAGATGCCGATACAGATATGGCGGTCATTAAAATCGATGCCACCAACTTGAATGCTATCGAACTTTCGAACTCGGATGAAGTGAAGGTTGGAGAATGGGTACTGGCTGTAGGTAATCCTTTTGACCTCAGCTCGACCGTTACCGCAGGGATCATCAGTGCAAAAGGACGGGATATAAACATCATCAAAGGCTACTCTCCAATCGAGTCCTTTATTCAAACCGATGCTGCCGTAAATCCTGGCAATTCAGGAGGAGCCCTGGTGGACATCAATGGTCGATTGGTAGGCATCAACTCCGCAATTGCTACTCCCACCGGAACCTACGCTGGATATTCTTTTGCTATCCCAGTGAACTTAGCAAAAAGAATTGCAGATGATTTAATTAAGTACGGCGAGTACCGTCGGGCTTACCTTGGAGTGGATATCGCTACCATGGACGGGCATCTTGCAGAACGACTCAGCATGGAATTCACACCGGGTGTATACGTGGCTGAAGTGTTGGACGGAGGATCCGCTGCAGCAGCCGGAATCCAGTCTGGCGATATCATCACCAAAATAAATGGCAAAAATGTGACAACCCTGCCAGAACTTAGAGAGATGGTTGGGCGTTCTAAAGTAGGTGACACGCTGGTCGTGTTAGTAAGGCGGAAAAATAAAGAGTTCGAGATTCCTGTTAAACTACGAGTCCGAAATAGTTAAAAAACAGCTGGTTTCAGCTTAAGATAAAGTTGGTTTTTCGTTTTGTTTTGATGTGTCCGCGCGGCGTAAGCCGGGCGGACTTTTTTTTATAACAAAGTTCTCGTTCTTTTGCAGTCGAATTTCAAGTTTTGTTGTTTCAGAGAGTGTCAATAATAATTCAACGTATGAAACCTATTCTTATATTGGTGTTAGCCTTCGGGCTGTTAGGTGCGGGGGCCTACTTCGCCCTAGACTACCAGAAAAAAAAGTCCACTGGTTCCTCCATTTCACCAGAAATGGATTTTGCTGTCCAAAATCCAGCCGACATTCATCGGATTTTCTTGGCAGATAAATCCGGAAAAACAGCCCTCCTCGAACGCAACGAAAAAGGCTGGACCTACAACAAAACCATGGAGGCCCGACAAACAGCCGTGGATTTGCTACTCGAAACAATGAGTAAGATACGAGTAAACTACATCCCACCAGAGGCTGCTGAACCTACCATCATCAAAAGTATAGCGGCTGAAGGGATCAAAGTAGAATTGTACAATAAAGCAGGAGAAAAAATAAAAGTGTACTACGTAGGTGGCGTAACCCCTGATGAAACAGGTACCTATATGATGATGGAAGGAGCAGACAAGCCTTATGTGATCCACGTACCATCCATGCGCGGAAGTGTCCGAGTGCAATACCGGCTGGAAGAAGACGAATGGAGAAGTCGGATGGTGTTTGAAGAAAAAGTGGACCAAATACAGTCTATCTCTGTAGAATATCCCCAAAATAAAAGTGAGTCGTTTAAACTAGACAAGGTAGAGAAAGGAGAATATCAAATCACTCCATTCTATAGCACCACCCCTACCAACAAAGCTCCCCAGAAAAAAGGCTCTGCAGAAGCCTACCTAATTACGTTCGAGAAACTAGGTGCTGAAGCGATCGAAAAATCCAATCCCGTAAAGGACTCTATCATGAATATGGTACCCTTCGCTATCATCACTCTTAAAAATACGCAGGGGATTGAAAAGAAAGTAGAGTTTTGGCCAGTAGATCAACTGGAGGAACAAGGCCGCTTGTATACTATTCGCTACTTGGCTCAATGCAGCTGGGGGCCCCTTATGCTGGTGCAACACCATGTTTTTGGACCCGCTTTTAGGGGTTATTCCATGTTTTTTTCAAAGCAGTAACCAATAGGATATGAACCACCACGAAATAAGTCAACAACTGTGCCTTCAGCTGGGCGATAATTCATTAATCCTGGCTCAACGATTAGGAGAATGGTGCGGGCATGGCCCCGTTCTAGAACAAGATATCGCTCTGACCAATATTGCCCTCGACTTATTAGGGCAAACTCGAATGTACTATTCCTACTCTGCACAGCTGGAGGGAGCCGGCAAAACTGACGATGACCTTGCCTTTTTTAGAGATGCACATCAATTCAAAAATGTATTGCTGGTAGAACAAAAGAATGGCAATTGGGCGGATACCATTGCTCGGCAATTCTTCTTTGACCAATGGCATGTCCTGTATATAGCAGCCCTCTGCACCAGCAGTGACAATTCCCTTCGTGAAATTGCCGAAAAAGCCATCAAAGAAGTTACCTATCACCAGCGCTTCTCCTCCGATTGGATACTCCGATTAGGCGATGGAACGCCAGAAAGCCACCAAAAGATGCAAGCGGCCATCGATCAAATATGGCCTTATACTGGTGAACTCTTCATACCTTCCGCAGTCGACCTTGCCGCTGCCGCTGCGGGTATCGCACCTGATCTTGCAGACTTAGAAGCCGTTTGGATGGAAAAAGTAAGGTCCGTAATTCAAGAAGCGACTTTATCAGTTCCAGAGAATACTTATATGCAAAGAGGTGGAAAAACCGGCGTTCACACCGAACAACTGGGTTACTTGCTGGCAGAAATGCAATATTTACAGCGGGCTTATCCCGGAAATCAATGGTAACGTACCCTTTAGAATGGTTTAGCCAAAACGATGAATAGACAACAACTTATCCAGCAAATAAAGGAGAAAAAGTCGTTTCTGTGCGTAGGGCTCGATGTGGAGTTGAGTAAACTTCCACAACATCTCCCACAAAATACGCAGGGAATCCTCCAATTTAATAAGGCGATTATTGATGCCACCCGTAACTTATGTGTGGCATACAAACCCAACCTAGCCTTCTATGAAGCGCTTGGGTTGGAAGGATGGGAGGTTTTTTATCAAACCGTTCAATATATCGGTGATCAACACTTGGTAATTGCAGATGCAAAACGGGGTGATATCGGCAACACCAGTAGAATGTACGCAGAAGCTTTTTTTCAAAAAATGAACTGCGATGCCATCACAGTGGCTCCTTATATGGGGGAGGATTCGATAAAACCCTTTCTTGGGTTTAAGGACAAATGGGTCATTCTCTTAGCCTTAACATCTAATCCTGGAAGCGCTGATTTCCAACAATGCCTATTAAAGGAGGAAGGAATCACCTTATATGAAAAGGTACTACAAACCGCCAATAAATGGGGAAGCCCCAACGACACCATGTATGTAGTAGGTGCTACTCACCCTGATCTATTCACTACCATTCGAAAATGGGCTCCGGATCACTTCTTATTGGTCCCTGGAGTAGGCGCTCAAGGTGGTGACCTAGAGGCCGTCTGCCGAAATGGAATGAATAAGGAGGTAGGACTATTGATAAATGCCTCCAGAAGCATTATTTATGCTTCCAATGGAGTAGATTTTGCAGAAAAAGCCACTCAAGAAGCTAAAAAAATGCAAGAATCCATGGAACGTATGCTCCTTGCATGGAATGGGTAAACACGAGCTATACATGCAAAGGTGCCTGCAACTTGCACAACTTGGGGCAGGGAAAGTGGCTCCTAACCCTATGGTAGGGGCGGTAATCGTTCATCAAAACAGAATTATTGGAGAAGGCTGGCACCGCTTTTTCGGTGGTCCACATGCGGAAGTAAACGCCATCCGAGAAGTTCAAGAAAAGGCGCTTCTTAAAGAAGCAACCCTTTACTGCTCTTTGGAGCCATGTCACCATTTCGGAAAAACACCTCCTTGCGTAGACTTAATCATCGCCCATCAAATCAAAAAAGTGGTCATTTGCAACCTGGATCCCAACCCTCAGGTGGGAGGTAAAAGTATTCAGAAAATGCGAGCTGCTGGAATTGAGGTTATTACAGGGGTGCTCGAAAAAAAAGGCGCATGGCTCAATCGATTTTTCTTTCATTGGATCCGCCATCATTTGCCCTATGTTGTACTAAAATGGGCCCAAAGCAGCGATGGATTCATCTCCAGATCCAATGCCCGAACTCCGATCTCCTCACCCAGTACCCAAAGACTGGTACATCGCTGGAGATCCGAAATGGATGGTATACTCGTTGGTACCCGAACCGCTTTAATTGACAACCCCCAACTAGATACCCGTTTTTATCCAACTGGCCGCCTCACTAGAATAACGCTGGACCGCCATGGCAAACTGCCAATTGATCATCATTTGCTCGATGACCGCCATCCAACACTGATATTTGGCCCACCTCGAACCGGAAACTGGCACTCAACTGCCTTTATTGAGTTTAACCGAGGGGATACTATTCAACAATTACTTCAGCGCTTGCAGCTGAAAGGAATTTCAACGCTCTTGGTGGAAGGAGGAACCGAGCTGATTCAATCTTTCCTGGAAGCAGGTGCCTGGCAGGAAATTAGAGTAATTCAAAATCATCAACAGCTTTCTCAAGGATTGAAAGGACCACAGCTGCCCCCCAATCTATATAGGAGGGAATCTTTCCAGCTCCACCAGGATAAAATCAATATTTATACCACTTCACAGGCGTTAGGCTGAGTAGCGACACGGTTAGATTCAACCTTCCATCGCGCAGCTGCCTAAAACAAGGTATCTACGCGTCGAGGCGGAACGGCTCCGATGTGGACGTATGCCTTCTCCGTTGCTACCCGCCCACGAGGGGTACGTTGAAGATACCCCTCCATGATCAAAAAAGGTTCGTGAACCTCCTCAATCGTACCTGCCTCCTCTCCCACTGCGGTAGCAATGGTCGTCAATCCAACCGGTCCTCCTTTAAATTTATAAATAATGGAAGAGAGAATACGATTATCCATTTCATCCAATCCGTGCTCATCCACATCCAAGGCAGAAAGACCTAAGCGCGCAATCTCTTTGTTGATGGTTCCATCTCCTTTTATTTGAGCAAAGTCGCGAATCCTCCTCAACAGCGCATTAGCGATCCTTGGCGTCCCACGGCTTCTTCTGGCTATTTCATTGGCCCCCTCCTCCGAGATTGGAACCTGCAGGATGGAAGCGGAACGTTTTATGATACGCTCCAAAGTGGGTACATCATAATAATCCAGGTGACAAGCAATCCCAAAACGGGCTCGGAGGGGGGCTGTCAGTAAGCCCATT
>CANHDG010000125.1 GCA_947459365.1 Saprospirales bacterium | reverse complement strand
TGATCGGGGTTCGCCTCGGGGATGTAAATGGTGATGCACCGTTGAGTATTCACCAAAGCGGCACGGCAGAGCGCGGTGGAAATACGTTGCGCATACAGACAGAGGACCGCGCCGTTGCAGTAGGGGAGACGGTTGAAGTTACGTTCAAAGCGAAAGAATTTGTGGCGCAGCAAGCGTACCAAATGACCATTTCCTTTGATCCAAATCAACTTGAACTGGCAGATATTCAGACAGGGGCTTTGCCTGGCCTGGATGTAAATGGAGGCTTCGGAACCCTTTACTTAAGCGAAGGTAAACTTGCATCTTCTTGGGTGAACCTGACTCCAGTGACCCTGCAAGATGGTGAACAGCTGTTTAAGTTGGTCTTCAAAGCCAACCAACCGATTGCAGCTCTTTCAGAGGTATTGAAGTTTTCCAATGATTTGATCGATCAACTCTCTATCGGGGAGGGCAACCTTATCGGTACTGTTGAACTGGAATATACGAACCTTGTGACCAGCACTGATCAGCCTGCGACAGAGCGTCCGGTATTGTATCAGAATCAACCCAACCCATTTGAGGCAGAGACCATCATTGGTTTCCGGCTAACCGCTGATCAACGTTGCGGTCTTCGGATTTACAACGCCTCCGGTAAGTTGGTAAAAACATACCTTGCTAACCTGGATCGTGGTTACCATACCATTCCAGTCCGCAAGGCCGACTTGGGAGGCGCAGGTGTATACTACTATGAGTTGACCACTCCTACGTTCAGTGAAACTAAAAAGATGATTTTGATCGACTAGAATAAAGAGTAATTTAATTTATTGTCCATTGTTTGTTGGGTCGTCAGTCGTTAGCTTGTAAATGAAGTAAAACATCCTGAAATGGTTGTTGGAGCGGATTTCTCAGGCTAACGACTTTCGGCTAAATAAAATACGCTGGAGCTCTATTATTTGAACGAAAGCCCATCCTTGCACCATAATTTTCTATTCATGAAAAATATCCGATTAATCCTGGTCTTTCTGACCATATCCCTCTACCAGCAACTTGTTGCCCAACAACTGGTACTCAGAACCGATACCATTCCGGTTCCCTGTGGCGCCCTTGATACCTTTTTGATTTCCGTAAAAGCGGATAATTTCACCAATCTCTTGGGGCTTCAGTTTTCTATGGAATGGGATACTGCCAAAACACAGTACATTCACCTACGTGATTTTAATCCGTTACTGGGTAGTCTAATCACGATGGATACCACTACGCACCTTCCCAAAGGACAGTTTGTGTTTTCATGGGTAGATGTAGCTGGGTTGTCGCTTCCTTCCAATAACAACACGCTTTTTAAAATAGCGGTCGTACGGAAATCTGGTGGTTTTTCTACCATGGCATTCGATACAACAGCCCTCCCAAATCCGCCCCCAGCAGCCATTGTAGCCACAAATGTGAGCTTTCAACCACTCCCTTATTCGCTTAGTATAGGGGGAATAAAAACCATTGATCCTGTCCCACCCGTCATGACTTGCCCTCCGAATATTACGGTTTTGGCAGCGGGTTCTAAGCAGGTTTTTGGTCTTTCTCCCACTATTGTAGAAGCGTGTGGGATCGAAATGACCGGCTGGTCCTCGACCGGTGCGACGGTCGCTAACTTCCCCAATGACCCAGATGCCAGCGGCCATTTTTTCAACATGGGAGCCTCTCAAGTGAGGTATATAACCAAGGATTTTGGTGGGAATATGGATACTTGCCAATTTACTGTTCAATTGAGCTATGATCCCTCTGCTAGTGATAGTTTGATTTTTGTGGCCTCCTCCGGTACTGCTAATTGCGGTCAATCCTTTTTCATTGATGTTACAACGTATAATTTTGATTCCATCTTTGGTGCGCAATACTCCCTACGTTGGTTGAGTGATGTATTGGAATACGATTCCATTGGTATGTTGAACGGAAGTTTGGGCTTAAACTTGGCGACCGACTTCAATTTAAACTTTGTGAATACACCAGATACTGCTTCCTTGGTTTTCGCTTGGAATACCAGTAATCTACAAGCAGGAAATTCCCTCCCCCCAAATGCGTTGCTATTTAGGCTGTACTTTTCGGTAGTGGGTGGTTCTGGTGCAAATACCGCCTTGTTTTTTTCAAGCACTCCGGTGGCCCAGCTTTCTGTAGATCTGAGCTTAAATCCAATTCCAACCGCTTATATTTCCGGTGAATTTGAAGTAATTGACCCCACTCCTCCCCAAATACAATGTCCGCCTAACCAATCTGTAATGGCGGTAATGGGAGCTCCGACTGCGGAAGTAACAGGGATTGGTCCGGTCACACTCACCGATAACTGTTCCGGGGTCGTTGGTTTGACCTATACACCCGCTAGCGCCGGAAATGGAAATGGAGTAGGGCCAGCAAGTGGAACCTACCCGGGTGGCACTACGATGGTAACCTATACCGCAACAGATGTTGCTGGAAATTCTTCCACCTGTTCCTTCTCGGTTTTTGTAGACCTGGGTGAGGTATTTATGCTCAAAATTGACACTGTTCAGTTTTCTTGTGGCGGGGGCAGTAATACCGTTACCATACCCTTCCGAGTGACGAATTTTGATGATATTGCAGGAATGAATTTCCGGGTACGCTGGAATCCTGCCGTTTTGGGCTACACCGGTTTTACAGCAGTCTTTCCTGGTACTGGCATCTCTGCCGCAAGTTTTTTCAACGCTGCTTCCACTGCTCCTCAAGGATTTTTGAATTTTTTGGAAGTGAGTCAAACAGGTACTTGGCCGAATATTCCGGACGGAGGTATTATTTTCTCGCTGACCTTCAACGTACTGGCCACTAATGGTTCGACCCCTTTGGCGTTTGAACAACCGCTGGATGCCCTCAACAACGCAGGTTCTTCTGTTGCGTTCGAGTTTTTAAATGGATTGTTTACCAGTGTGGACAATACGCCACCTGTTATTACTTGTCCTGCCAATCAAATTGCTCCCAGCGGGCCCAACTGCAATGCGCTGGTCTTTTTGTTGCCAGCCACTGCTACCGACGCTTGTGGTACAGTAACCAGTTTGACCAGCACAGCTCCGGCGAATAACATTTATCCAACCGGTACCACTCAGGTGGTTTTTACCGCGACCGATAATTCAAATAACTCGAGTACCTGTTCGATGACCGTAACAGTGAATGCCAATACTACCTTGAGCATTCCCAATTGTCCTACTAGCGCGGTAGTAGTGGAGGCGACTACTTCTTGTTCTGCTCCAATTACCTATCCATTGCTAACCGCTAGCAATCCCTGTGTGCCGAACGCGACCTTTGTCTACAACTTTAACTACCCGATTGGTAGTGTTCGTCCTGTTGGAACTACCACGGTGGTGATGAATGCGACCCAGCTTGGAAATGGTGGTGGCTCTATCAACTGCGTATTCCAGGTAAATGTGGTGGACGCGGGAGATCCCGTACTAACTTGTCCAGCCGACCTAACCGTTCAAGCTTCTGGAACGGATTGTTTTGTTGAAAATCCCGTAGTTCCACCAGCCACAGTAACGGATAACTGTGCAACGAACCTGACGGCTACCATCGATCCAACGCTGTTGGAGATGGTTCCGGTAGGAGCGAATAATTTGATCTACCTGGCCACTGACCCTGCCGGAAACGTAGGGGCATGCTCGTTTACCCTTACCGTTGAAGAAGTGGCTCCTCCAACGATTACTTGTCCATCTAACCAAGTAGTGCCCGTTGTAGGGACTTGCTCCGCTCCAGCTACTTGGGTGGCTCCAACTGTATTGGACAACTGCAGTGAATCGCAAGAGATTGTGGTTACCAGCACACACCCATCAGGTGCTATTTTCTCAGTAGGGCCAACAGTGGTGCAATACACGGCAGAAGACGAAGCTGGTAACACAGCTACCTGTACGTTTACGGTGCAAGTTTCGGAAACGATTCCACCCGTGATAACTGGATGTCCTCAAGACATCACTATTGTGCTTCCTTTAAGCAGCTGCGACACCGTACTTACTTGGACCAAGCCAAATGCATCCGATAACTGCGCCTTAGATACCCTCTTTTCAAACTTCGCGCCAGGATTTAATTTCCCTGCGGGCGTTCATGAGGTGATTTACGTGGCAATTGACGCTGCTGGCAATCGCGATACGTGCTCTTTTACCATTACCCTCCAAGATCAAATCGCACCTGTATTTCTTACCTTCCCTGCAGATGTAACCATTACGGATGCCGACCCATGCGGAGCGGATGTTAATATCACCCCTCCAACAGCTGCTGACAACTGTGATACGAATCCAGTAATTACGTACACGGGTTCTTTAAATGGTAACTATCCTCCCGGGGTGACCGTCATTGAAGTCCGAGTTACGGACGCCAGTGGAAACATCACCCAGCAGAGTATCACCATTACCATTATTACGCAGCAACCGGAGAGTTTTATCAATATCCCAGCTAACCAGACCCTGAATGGTTGCGAGGCAATAGCTACTTGGACCCCACCCACTGTGGCGGGTTTCTGTAGCCCCCCCACCATTACGTCCAACTACCAGCCTGGTGATCTATTTCCAGTTGGTGTAACGACGGTTACTTACATCGCCGAGAATTCGAATGGAGGCACTATTTCCGCCACCTTCACCATCACAGTGACCGATCCAACGGCGCCTGTATTTGATTGTCCAACGGAAAGTATCGTCGTCAATACAGCTGGTCAAATTCTGAGTGACCCTAATATGATGGTGGACTCCATTGCTACCATCGCTAGCTGTGAGGGTATTTACTTAGCATTAATTGAGCCTACTGCCACCGATAATTGTAATCCTCCTGTCGTGAGCCAGATCTCCGGTCCTACCGTTCCTGGTGAATTGCCCGTAGGTAACTCGACAGTTGTGTACCAAGCCGTGGATGAATCAGCCAACAAGGTGTCGTGTGCCGTTAATATCGAGGTAGTTCCTTTTGAAATCGGTACACCCTTCATCGAACCCAATCCGGGCTGTTTGAATGAAACCGTTCAGGTGAGCGTAGCAGGGATCCCAGGCGCTGTTTATAGTTGGACGGGTCCAGAAGGTCCCTACCCAGATGCGCCGCAATTGACTATTTTGAGTTTGGACGAAGATAATCAAGGGGCTTATACTGCGACCGCAACGCTCAACGGTTGCTCCGCTACCAGTGAAGTCGCCAATGTGTTGTTAGCCGTCAAGCCCACAGCGGAGAATGACCAGGACTACCTCATCGGAGGAGGAGATACGTTAATGGCAACCAGTGTACTCTTGAACGATCTAATTGGTCTTCCGTCTGACCTTTCTATTACCCTGAAGAGTAACCTGGATGGTTTGACGTTCAATGCCTTGGATGGAACCTTTACTTATATCCAAAATGTACCAGGTGTGTACAGCTTTATTTATGAAATTTGCTCTGTAGCATGCCCCGACTTATGTGATATGGCCTCTGTGACCATAACGGTACAAGACAAAACCTGTGATATAATTCCAAACATATTCACTCCGAATGGGGATATGACCAATGATTTCTTTGAGATACCTTGCTTGTATTCGGGCTTGTATCCCAACAATAGTTTGGTAATATTTAATCAATGGGGCGATAAGGTATTTGAGGCAGAGGGTTATGACAACACGCCTGCCAAGTCATGGAAAGGAACCCTGAACAATGAGCCGGGTGTTCTTCTGCCAGACGGGGTGTACTATTACATCTTCAAACAAACGGAAACAGCCCCTGCCAAAAAAGGGTATGTGCATATTTTCCGGTAGAAAAAAGGATGTCATTGGTATTTTTTAATGCTTTATCACTTAATGAAATGAAAAAATTAGCGCTCTTATATTTTGTTTTGTTGGCTTGGGGGGCAACTGCACAACAAGACCACCAATACACCCAGTTTATGTACAATAAACTGCTGCTCAATCCCGCTTATGCAGGTGCCAGAGGCGTTCCTACGGTTTCCGGTATCTACCGTAACCAATGGTATGGTTTTGAAGGGGCTCCTCAATCGGCATTGGCCTCTTTCAACTCTCCTTTTCTCTCCAACCGAGTAGGGGTAGGAGCCGTGGTTTCTATGCAGTCCGCCGGTTTATTTCGGGATTTTTCTGGATCTCTTGCTTATGCGTATGATTTGGTGGCAAATGACCAGTTCTCCTTCCGAGCAGGTATCCAGGCTTCTGTACGCTCCCTTTCGATTAATTTCGCCAATGCAATTACAGGCGATCCAGGTGGTCCAACGATCGACCCTTCCTTGACCAATCAGCGTACCAACGATATTTATGGTAATGTCGGTGCCGGTTTATATGCGACTTATGCACAACGAATCTACATGGGGGTTTCCGTTCCTAGAATTTATACAAATACCATCGGGATCAACCCTGACCCCAACGTAGAAACGGCGAAGGAATCCAGGCACTTTTACCTGATGGCAGGAGCTATTCTGCCTATTAATGAAGACCTGAAATTATTACCTGCGGTCTTGGCCAAGTATGTTCAGGGTGCTCCATTTGATGCTGATTTGAACATTAATCTAGACATTCGGGAAAAATTCACCGTGGGTTTGTCGGGCCGTTTAGGTGGCAACCGAGTGTTTGAAACCGATGCTTTGCTGGGTATTGAATCCGTTGATTTGATCGCTTTTTGGCAGGTCTCTCCTTTGGTTGGTGTAGGTGCTGCCTATGATTTTACTCTGTCAAAAGTACGTGACTATACTGCAGGTTCATTTGAGCTGTTAGTACAGGCGGATTTAAAGACCGTGACTAAGAAGAATACCAAGAGTCGTAAGAACCTTTCAAATCCCCGTTTTTTCCTTTGATTTTTTTGACCTATATGAAGCATATCAATATGACCACTCCCCGATATTTTGTCACCCTAGTGTGCTTGATTGGATTATGGACCAGTGCGTTTTCGCAGCAGCAGAAAGTGGCGATACAGATTAAAAATGAAACCAATGTAAACACGGCCGGGCTTGAATTCAGTCCTATCTTCTTTGAGGATGGTATTGTTTTCATCTCAACTAATACCGCAGGCGCCGAGAAATTTGAGGACGAGGTGCTAAAATTGCCCGCTATGTCGATTCTGCTTTCTAGAAGAGATACCAGTGGCAATCTGGCCACTCCAACCGTTTTTGCCAATGAATTGGTTTCTCTCTACCACGAGGGTCCAGTTTCCTTTAGTCCAACCGGAGATATGATTTATTTTTCCCGAAATGGTCTGATGGATGGACAAGAGGTTTTAGCTAGTGATGGTAAACTAAAAATGAGGCTTTATGCCTCCTCTAAAAATGAAGGAGGCTGGTCGGCCCCTTTTGACCTGAATCTAAACAATGGTGAATTTGATGACTGCCACCCGGCAATGAATATCGAGGGAGACAAACTCATTTTCGCCTCTAATCGGCCTGGTGGAGTTGGAGGGATGGATCTGTATGTATCCTATAAGTTAGGGACACTTTGGAGTGAACCAGTCAACTTGGGGCCGAAAATCAACACCTCTGGCAATGAGGTATTTCCGTTTCTTCACGCTGACAACACGCTTTATTTTGCATCCAATGGACACGGTGGTAAGGGGGGTCTTGACTTGTTCCAAATCAAGTTGGAAAATGGAGATTGGGGAACCTTGGAGCCCTTGCCCGCCCCGTTTAATACGCCGGAAGATGATTTTGGAATGATTGTGGACCTAAATAAAATCAATGGCTATTTCTCCAGTTCTGGTAATTTTGGAGCAGGGAAGGACGATATCTTTAGTTTTGGACTGAAGGACGGTAACCTTGATGCTTTTGTTCAACAAAACCTACTTCCCCAGGATTCTACCGATAAACAGCCCATTGTAGCAGACAAGGAGCCGATCGAATTGAAGGATAATGTGCTGGTTACTGTGTTGGAAAAGGGCAGCAACAAAGCAGTGGCAAAAGCAGATGTTCGAATTCTAAGCCTGGATGTCGGTGATGTGATCGGCAGGGACGATGCGGGGAACTTGATTACTGTTGTAAAGGAAGATGGTCAGGATATCCTGAAGTCCATCCCCCCAAGTGCTGCAATCGCAGGCTTCTCAGATGCGAAAGGGAAATTTAGTGCTACCGTTGAGGAGGGCTCTTACTCCCTTACTGTTTCGTTGCCTAACTTCCAAACGAAGCAAATCAATATTAAGGTTGAAAAGGGACTCAATCCAATAACGGTTTACCTAGAGCGTGCCAAAGACAAGGTACAGTGGAATGCTTCGGTGTTCAATTACCTGACCAATACGCCAATGGCCGGTGCAACTGCTGTCTTCACTACTCCCCTCGGAAAAAAGGATACTATCCTTACCGATGAAAATGGTAACATTCAATATTACCTTGAACCCAATACCGCTTATACCCTCGACCTTTACCAAGGTGATCGACTACTGGGCACTACCAAGGTGAATTCGGGTAATGGAGGACCTTCTAAAATGCAAAATATCACCGTGGCGCCTTTGTTGCCAAACTCCGCCATTGAATTGCCAAATATTTATTACAACTACAACGACGCAACGCTCCGCCCAGATGCGAAAAAGGACTTGGATGTGCTGTATCCCTATTAAAACAACATCCTGATGTTAAAGTAGAGCTCTC
>CANHDG010000124.1 GCA_947459365.1 Saprospirales bacterium | reverse complement strand
TGCCAAGGCCTGATACAGCGCTGCTCTTACCTCCTATTCGGGAGGCTTTTATGAAAACCCCACTAAATTGGCTGATTAACCTGATCTTGGTATCCAATATGCTGAGGAAATCCACTGTAGTAGGCAGTAAGCTTTAGCCCTGTAATCTAAGCGCAGCGATAGGGAATAATGCACCCATCCAAGGGGCGTAGCCCTGCAATCTCAATAGCCCATTATTTTCGGATAAAATAAACCGCACCGACCAACAAGATAAACCCCACCAAGTGGTTCCACTTTAACGGCTCGCTCTTAAAAAACACCAACGTAAAAATACTAAACACCAATAAGGTGATGACTTCCTGCATTACTTTTAATTGAACTAGGGAAAACGGTCCTCCATTGGCATCAAATCCCATGCGGTTGGCAGGTACCATCAGACAATATTCAAAAAAAGCAATCAACCAGCTCGCTAAGATCGCCCCCAGCAGGCCCGCTTTATGGAAAAATGGGAGATGCTGAAATTTCAAGTGCCCATACCAGGCAAACGTCATGAAAATATTGGAAAGCACTAAAAGCCCAATGGTGTAAACCGCTTTCATAAACCATCTATTTTGTAAAGCACAAAGATAAAGCAAGCCCAGCACCCTTAACCCCAGCCCAACCATTAAGAAAAAAGCCAATTCACAGCCCAACCACAGCAACCCCTATTCTTTATTTTTTTTGAAAAAAATTTTAAAAAGTATTTGCGCAATTAATTGGAATGATATTACCTTTGCCCCGCTTAAGAAAACAAGCCTCATTAGCTCAGTTGGTTAGAGCGGCGGACTGTTAATCCGTAGGTCCAAGGTTCAAGTCCTTGATGAGGCGCTAAGGCCACCGCGAGGTGGCCTTTTTTTGTTTTAATCCATTCTTACATCTAACTTCAACATACGCATGGGCGAGGGATGGCTTGAATGGAGCCGGGTTTGGGCGGAGTACAATACCGGATTAGGAGTTCTTTGCTCAAAGCCGCCGTTTCATTCAGGGTATTCCCAGCCCTTTTTCCTAAATTCAACCAGTTTACATGAGTTTATTAGCTGTTGGCACCATTGCATTTGACGATATTGAAACCCCTTATGGCCGCGCAGAAAAAGTAGTTGGCGGGGCTTGTACCTACATTTCCTTAGCGGCTTCCTATTTTGTAAAGCCTATCCAGCTGGTCTCCGTAGTAGGAGGTGACTTTCCAGCAGAAATGCTCGACCAGCTTCAGCGACAAGGGGCCGATCTTGAAGGAGTGCAAATTAAGCCTACTGAAAAATCCTTTTTCTGGGCCGGCCGGTATCATGCCGATATGAATGGACGTGACACCCTGGATACTCAATTAAATGTGCTGGCGACCTTTGATCCCATTCTCCCGCCAGCTTATCGCAAAGCAAATTACCTGATGCTGGGCAATCTAACGCCCCAGGTACAGCTTCAAGTACTGGACCAATTAGAGGAACGCCCCAAGCTGGTGATCCTCGATACCATGAACTTTTGGATGAACATCGCCCTCGAGGACCTCAAAAAGGTTTTGCAGCGCATCGATGTACTCACCATCAACGACGAAGAGGCCAGGCAGCTCTCTGGCGAACGCTCCCTGGTTAAAGCGGCAGAAGTCATCCTAACCATGGGCCCCCGATATTTGATCGTTAAAAAAGGCGAACACGGCGCCCTCCTGTTTGATACAAAAGGAGAAATGTTCTTCGCACCCGCCCTACCCCTGGCAGAAGTAGTGGATCCTACTGGAGCCGGTGACTCCTTTGCCGGAGGATTGGTGGGTTGGATCGCCAAGACCAACGATACCTCCTTCGAAAACATGAAACGCGCCGTCATCTGTGGCTCTGCCATGGGCTCCTTCTGTGTCGAGCACTTTAGCATCAACGGCTTGTTAGGATTGGATGAAACGGACATTCAACGACGGATTAAGGATTTTTCCAAGCTGGTACACGTTGATTTCTAAATTCTTCCATACTTTTACAAGAATTGATTCGTTTTTCCCCAGTATCAAAATAGAATCGTCTATGCGAACGCAATTACTCTTCGTTTTTAGCTTGCTGCTGGCAGGAACCCTCTACGCGCAGACCAGCGATATCAATGAAAAACTGGCAGGGCATTTCCCCTTTAGTAATTGCACCGGGGCAGATGCCAGCGCCAACGGATCCTCCGCAACGCTAGGGTCGGATGCTCAATGCGATTGCGGTGTCCGGGATTCCTCCTTGGTCTTCAATGGCTCCGAAGATGCCGTTTTTTTTACCGGCAGGGTCTCCGATGTTTTCACCACCAGCAATTTCACCGTTAGTTTCTACATGAAGCCCGGCCAACCTCCCTCCGGCCTGGCAGGTGCAGTACAAATGATTATGTCCAAACAAGAGGACTGCTCCGCTAACAAAGCGTTCTGGGTGCGCTACCGCCGACAAGGCCAAACCGCCCAAAGCAGCAACATATTGTCTACCGGCATCAGCCAAAATGACTCTATGCTGGTCACCTTGAAAGCCCAGCTGGACGAAAACCGCTGCTGGTACCATATCGCGATCGTACGCGATGGCACCCGTTTCGCCCTGTACGTAGACGGTGTAAAACAAGACGAAAAAAATAGCTCCGTACGACTGGATATTTCCAACAATGCCAGCCTCTCTTTGAGTGAACCCAAATGCCCGCTAGATACCGTTTATTACGGACAATTGGATGAATTTCGCTTTTATAATCGGGCGTATAGCACCGCAGATATCAATAACCTGCTCTCACTATACCCTGACAGAATAGTCAACAGTGACACCCTGCTCTACCTAGGTAACAGCCTGGATGTCAATACTACCCCCAGCTGTGCCACTTCATACAGCTGGACCCCCACCGACGGGGTTTCTGATCCCACCACGGCCAATCCGGTCCTGAGCCCTACCCTATCAACCACTTATTTAAGCGAATTTATCTTTCCGGATGGCTGCATCGCCACAGATACGCTCCGAATTAAAGTAATCGACCCCGACACCTTGGACTGCAGCAAAATCTTTATCCCAAATGCGTTCACACCCGGGTTTTCACAAGGTCGAAACGATCGCTTTTTGATCAGTAACCCCTACGCAATTTCTGAATTTATCTCCTTCGAAGTCTTTGACCGTTGGGGAGGCCGTATGTTCAATGCCGAAAGCGTCACCGATTCCTGGGATGGGACCTTTGGAGGGAAGCCCGTTAATCCCGGGGTATTCCTGTATCGACTGCGATTCCGCTGCCAAGAGGAAGAAAGAGTGCTCTCTGGAACCGTTACCTTACTCCGGTAAAGCACCCATATAAAGTACGAAGCCCCGTCCGACTCCTTTGTCAGACGGGGCTTTTGTATGTTATAATCCCATGAAATACCAAGAAAAGGTTCAGTACCAAAAACAAAACAACTACTGAATGGACCAAAGGTAAATTCAATTTTAAATTTGACCAAAATCTAAGTCAAAAAAACTTATTTTTTACAAATAAATTTTTGTTAAAATTTCTTTATAAAATTAAAATTCAATATTTTAAATACAAAAAATATACTGTAAAAATTTATTTTTTCAACCTTCAAAAAGAGGGTTAGAAAGAGATGCTTAAAGTGCTAGCAAACATTTTTTTTTACGAAGTACAGCCTAAAATAGCACCCCAAGCGGGCACTACCCTTAAGTCAGGGAAATCAATCGTCCAAGGAGGCACCTGATCTACCTGATCAAATGTTCTTTTTTTGGGGCGGATTTAATAAGACAAACCAGCAGCCCAACTGGGCAATTAATTTCCTAAACCTACCGATGGTACCTAAGCGGAGTGACCATCCTACCAAAACACCTACCTGAGCCGGACAGTATCCTCGCCAACCGAGCAGCTGCATTCGGCCATTCATATTCGCGATTAACAATCATAATAAGCAAAAAAGCCCCAAAACAACACCTTGCGGGGTCTCGGGGCCAACTAAACCATTCTATTATATGAAGTACTTATTCAAATCATTGAACGAAAGAGGCTTGTTTTCGTTGTACGGTTACTTGTTTTTTTTTCGTTAAAATAATCAACCTCAAAAGAGTATTACGGCTAATCTGAACGCCAACTTCTACTTAAAAGCGCGTTAATACCGAATACAAACCACGCAAAATACAGGGTAGTTACTAAATTTGCCCTTAAATAAAATGATATAAATGAAAAAGGTACTGTTCGTTATTCCATTTTGCCTGCTTTTAGCAGCATTTACCCCTACTCAGCCTGCTGCCGATCCAACCATCCCAGCAGAGGTAGAATCCTTGCTCAATAAATATGGATGTGCCGCTTGCCACTCGGTCTCCCGCAAAATGATTGGACCCAAGTGGACGGAAATTGCTGCAAAGGGGTACACCCAAAAGCGCATAGTTCAGTTAATTAAAAAACCGGAGCCCAACAACTGGCCTGGTTATCCTGCCATGGCGGCCCAACCCACTGTTCCAAAAGCAGATTTGGACAAAATCGCGGGTTGGCTGGTAGCACTAAAGTAATTCGTCGTACCTTTGCGGCTCAAATTTGTAACCATTTTATTCGCACTATGGCAATCCACCACGAAAACGGCCTCGATGTGGCCAATGTACCTAAATCAGCCAGAGAAGATCGCTATCAACACCACGACTACTACGGGGTGGATGACCTGCTGTCTTCTGAACATAAAATTGCCCGCGATGCAGTTCGCGAATGGGTTAAATCGGAAGTAAGCCCCATCATTGAGTATTACTCCGATAAAGCGCAGTGCCCAACCCATCTATTCAAAGGTTTGGCCGAAATTGGAGCCTTCGGACCTTCCCTTCCTGCCGAGTACGGCTGCGGTGGTATGGACGAAATCGCTTATGGTGTCATCATGCAAGAATTGGAACGCGGTGACTCCGGCATCCGCTCTATGGCTTCCGTACAGGGATCCTTGGTGATGTACCCCATCTATAAGTTTGGTTCCGAAGAGCAAAAGAAACACTACCTACCCAAATTGGCATCTGGTGAGATGATCGGCTGCTTTGGATTAACCGAACCCGACCACGGCTCCAATCCCAGTGGAATGGTAACCAATGTAAAAGACGATGGGGATGCCTATATCCTCAACGGTGCTAAAATGTGGATCACCAACTCCCCAGTAGCCGATATCGCCGTTGTATGGGCCAAAAATGAAGATGGAAGAGTACTTGGAATGATCGTTGAAAAGGGCATGAAAGGGTTTTCGGCCCCTGAAATCCATGGAAAATGGTCGCTCCGCGCCAGCATCACGGGTGAACTTATCTTCGAAGATGTTCGGGTTCCCAAGAAAAATGTCCTTCCGAATGTAATCGGTATGCGCGGTCCTCTTACCTGCCTGTCCAAAGCCCGCTACGGCATCGCCTGGGGCGCTATCGGAGCAGGTCTGGATTGCTATGACTCTGCACTTCGCTATTCCCAAGAACGTATCCAGTTCGGCCGTCCAATCGGTGGCTTCCAGCTCACCCAAAAGAAACTCGCCGAGATGATTACTGAGCTTACCAAAGCCCAACTACTTACCTGGCGCCTCGGTACACTCGCCAACGAAGGGAAAGCAACCCCTGCACAAATCTCGATGGCAAAACGCAACAACGTTATCACCGCCCTCGAAGTGGCCCGGGAAGCCCGCCAAATCCACGGCGGAATGGGGATCACCAACGAATACCCCGTGATGCGCCATATGATGAACCTAGAAACCGTCCTCACCTACGAAGGCACCCACGATATCCACCTCCTCATCACCGGCATGGATGTCACCGGATTAGACGCGTTTAAATAATGGTTAATGGTTAATGACTTAGGGATTTAATACAAAGCCCCCTCGGTGTTCTTTTCACCGAGGGGGCTTTTATATTTTATACCCCCCTGGACCTTCTCAAAAAAGTAGACAACAGGGTAAGTTATAAAAGTCGTACTATTACTTTTTAAACTGAACGTACATGTCCCTTATTTGAAGAAGATTTAGTAAATCCGAGAAGCTTGAAATTGTTAAGCTGTCCTTGGAGGCCGACTCATCCGTTGAGTCCATTGCTCAGCAGTATAGAATACATACGAACAGTATTTACAGGTGGCGTAAGCAATTTTTGTTACATGCTGATAATGCCTTTCCAGGCAATGGGAATAAAGTATTGAGTGAAGAGCAGAAAGAAATTGAGAAGCTAAAACGACTGACTGCTGAACTAGAGTTGGAGAAAGAAATCCTAAAAAAAGCATTGGGCATCTTCTCGTCACCAAACAAGAAAAATTTGCTTTCATGAAACGAAATGAGCGAAAATATCCTGTTGAGATGATGTCCAAGTCATTGGGTGTAAGTCGTAGTGGTTATTATAAATGGTTGAACAAAAGCCATATAGATAAACAATTTCGATTAGATGAACAGATAAAACAGCTATTTTTAGAAAGTAAATGCAGGTATGGAAGCCCTCGGATTACTACAATGCTCCATAGAACAGCTTCCACTTTAAGTATGTCCCGATCCTCCATTGCGCGACGGATGCGTACACTTGGAATATACGCAAGGAAGAGCCGTAAATACACGCATACCACAGATTCAAAACACAATCTAAAGATCTCACCTAATTTGTTAGACAGGCAGTTCAATGTTCAAGTTCTTAATAAGGTTTGGGTCAGTGATATTACTTATATCGGTACCACTAAGGGCTGGGTTTACCTGACTGTGGTGCTTGATTTAGCTGATAGAGCAATAGTGGGATGGTCTTTAAGTGAAACCCTTCATGCTGGACCTACAGTCATTGAAGCCTTGAAAATGGCTCTTGTCAAGCGAAGGATTACACGGAATAGCGGGTTAATGTTCCACTCAGAAGAGGTATCCAGTATGCCTGTCAAGATTTTAGAGTAGTGCTAAAGCGATTTGGGATGGAACAGAGTATGTATAGAAAAGGGAACTGTTGGGACAATGCAGTGGCCGAATCTTTCTTTAAAACAATAAAAACAGAAGAATTAGACAGGTACAAACAAATAGATGCAAAAGAAATTAAATCATTGGTTTTCAAATATATTGAGGGCTGGTACAATACGAATCGAATCCATGGCTCCCTAGATGGTAAAACACCTTGGGAAGCTTTTTATGAAAAATCCACTAAATTGGCTGCTTAGTACTTATTCTTTCGTCTACTATTCTGAACAAGTCCAGTTAAACAGACCCCATTCCTATTTTTACAAACCTGTACTTGGGGAACCTATTTTATTCGCAATTTTTTTTGTCAATCAAAATAATGACGACCTAAACCTAGGGTATTGCTTTGAAACTAGTAAGCACTAATTAGTAATTGACCGCTCCCATTGAGTAATTGGCGGTTATCATTTAGTATTTGATTTTGCGATTGGTATATTTTAGAGCCTATTTTGGGAGATACTGTTTCAAAGAGTAGGACTAATACAATACCCTACCTACGCATTAGAGTCTCCTATGTCAGCAATCTATTCAAGTACTAAGACCACTTATTTAATCTTCTTTTAAAAATTGTGAACCCTTCCTTACATCACTTCACATCCAATTTTAATTGTAGTACTTAACTATATCCTCGTAAAGTGCCATAGGGGAGTTACGCATTCATCCAGGTCAGAAATCTATGTCCTGATAATCTATAATTTGTCAGTTATAATCGCCTTTCCTACCAAGTGAATAAGCCTGGTGCTGTACTAAAATGTTCAGTCCTCCCCTCAAAAATATTAAAGCTGCATCATAACCTTGCTTCACAGCTTGCACTCGTTTATCGCTTCTGTTACCCAGAATCAGACCACACCGCCATCCCATGTACCAGTCGCTTATACCACCTTGCACTCCGAATAACGGTAGGGCATTGTCTTGTAAGCTCACCCAAGCAGCCTGGACTTACGATTTCTATTTTCCAGATTAGGTCATTACCGAAGGCTTCTCTCTCATCCTCACGACGGACACCCTGGTAATTGACTGCTAAGTGTATTGCGGATTCCCCGCCAAGTCTGCACCCACGCTGGATGCACAAAAAAAGCCGCCCTATCTTCATAGGGCAGCTGATTACGGAGGATTGCGAATTACCACTAGTTCTTTACTGAAAAGTGCCTATTTATCTAAAAATAATAGACATGATTATTTTTAACTAATCCGAACATAACCATAGAATGCCACCCATTTAGTAGGTTGGCATGGTGTACGATAGGTGAAAGTTACCACTAGTTTAAGCGATTTTGTAGGAGAGGATTGAACTCATACAACAAGTAAAAATGGAAATGGAGCCATTCAGTTCAGTCTTTTTACTTTAATTCAGATTGACTGACGGCCCAACATACTCTTGCTGGGCCGCCATTTCAATCTAACCTTACTTCATCTGTATCATTTGCTTCGTCGCTTGATCGGTCGTCGTCTCGACTTTGTAGTACAAGTTGCCTACGCCGTCTACCAACTTCCGGTCTACCGTGAATACGTTGTAGCCTTTCGCAAACTGGCCTTTCGCTGTGTACAGAATCCGGCCCAATGCGTCGTAGATCGTCAGACGTGCTTCCGTTGCCTCTGGCAAGTGGAATCCAATCTGTGTCTTGCTTACCCATGGGTTCGGGCTGTTCTGGTACAACTCAAAGCCAACT
>CANHDG010000123.1 GCA_947459365.1 Saprospirales bacterium | reverse complement strand
GCGAACAACACCTTCGGCTCATAGTGATTAGGAACGAGTGAATGCACTATTTGCGCAAAGAGACCCTTTTCTTCTAGAAAAAAGTACAGAATAAAACTAACTGTAGCAAATCCAACCACCACATTACCGGCTGTAGAAAAAATAGCCCCTACCAGATCACTCACAAAAGAAGGTTTAAACCAAGAAAGAAACGCCTCTTGCAACTTGGAAGACAACGATTCATCCGACGTTAAGATCCCTAAACGATGTCCCTCCTGATCTAATCTGGAAAAAGGCACCTGTAATTTTGCCCCTAGAGCATCGTAGTCAATCAATGCAAAATTATTGGCCTGTTGAATTAAAGTAGGAACAAAAAGAAAAAGCAAGCCAATTAAGATGCCATAAAAAGAAAAAATAGTTAGTAACGCAGCGCCTGAGGTACCAATTTGGTATTTGCCAATACGGACTCGCTCTGTAAAAAAACGCATAATAGGCTGCCCTAACAAAGAACACACCCAGGCAATCAATAAAAAGGCAACCACCTGGCTAAAGTACCATACCAAAAGAGCTAAAACAAGCCCCCCAAGCAAATACAGCCAATTTTTATTCCAAAAAGCCATCAGATTCTAGTAAGTGAAATCATTATTTACAGGTTGCAAACCTACGGTTTCCAACCTGTATCAACTCAGTAATTGATCTAAATTTACCTCATAATGCCAATATTCTTAACCAACGTTCCCCACTTTTTCAGCTAGCTCGCTTCCGATAAAAAACAATCAAGTAGGTTCGAACCCAGTTGCCCTTTTCACCATAAAAACCTACCTATATTTGCACCCTAATGAAAGATTCATACCGCCATAAAGGCATGAGGAGACGGCTCGTTAATCAATTGCGCGAAAAAGGTGTAACGGACGAGGCCATTTTAGCTGCAATTGGGGCTATTCCAAGGCATTTTTTCTTGGATAAAGCGTTCGAAGAACATGCATATGAAGACAAGCCATTCCCAATCGGTCACGAACAAACCATATCTCAACCGTACACCGTAGCCTATCAAACCAATCTACTTCATCTGAAACCAAGCGATAAAGTTCTTGAGATCGGCACAGGATCGGGATATCAAGCTGCTATTCTCGCAGCCCTAGGAGCCGTGGTATACACCGTTGAACGTCAAGAAGGGTTATTCCTTAAAGCCAAAGAACTACTAAAAAAGATGGGACTGACCACCATCCACTGCTTTTTTAGCGATGGAACACTTGGATTAGCAGAGCATGCCCCATTTGATAAAATTTTGGTAACGGCTGGAGCAAAGGAAGTTCCAAATTGCTTGCTGGAGCAATTAGCTATCGGAGGCATACTGGTTATTCCTGTAGGCAATGCAGATGGGCAATATATGATGCGTATTCAACGCAAAGACAAGTATCAGTTTGAAACCGAAACCTTAGACGCCTTCAAGTTTGTCCCTTTTTTAGGAGGACTGGCATCACGGCACTAACGGTTCCAGACTTGAACTCCTTTTGGGTCCCACCTAATGAGCCCATTTGCTACCAGTTTTTTCCTTGCCGCTTCCAACGTTTTGGGCAACACCCAGCTCTTCTCTGCGGTAGGAAATCCGACCGACATTTCAACCAATCGATTGGCCGAATCGAGCCATTGCAGTTGAGAACCAGTCAACTGAAGTTGCTCAATCGACTGGTCTGTCAATATTTGCCTTTTAAACTGCCCAAATAAGTCAAAAAACAACAGTCCTGCTAACGGATCATAGGCAATAACCTGCTGACCATTATCTACTAGTATTTGGATTGATATGCGCCTTTGGAGTAGAAGGTCGAGCCCTTGGCTTTCTGCAAGTAAGGTACCATCTGGACTTATTTTTAGCAGTTTAAACCGAACCTCATCATACAGCCAAATATTTCCATCCACTGATGGACCTAACACGATCGCATTCTGAAAGCCCAACTCTATTAAATTTAAAGCGCCTCCAAGTTGGACTAAGTTGCGATCCAAGACGACAATCGTCCTAAAATCTGGATACCAAACAAATACCTTCAGCGCATTTCGAGCAAAAATTGCCGAAGGATTACCCAATCGATTTTGAGTAAATACCGTACGTTTGCTTCCTGAGCCATCGTATTTTTCAATCGCGCCTTTACTCGAAAGAACATACAGGTTTCCTAATGGATCCATTTCAACTTCCTGGACATTTTGCAAAGCGATAAAGGTCCCTTGAACCAGGCGTAAAGTATCCTGCCCTGTCAAATCGGATAACAATAGAAAAAAAAGTAAAAAAGTACTTAAACGTATCATAAACAATCATTTTATGATGTACACATTCAAAAGAGAGGAACCAGACCAAGATAAAAACCCTTGGATAACGCATACTTCTGAAGAAAAGTACTCCAACCCTTGGATCAGTATTACGCACCGGAAAGTAACAAACCCCTCTGGCAACCCCGGCATCTATGGGGTAGTACATTTTAAAAATACGGCCATTGGTGTGGTCCCAATCGATCAGGATGGATACACTTGGTTAGTTGGACAATACCGATATACCTTACAGCAATACCATTGGGAAATCCCGGAGGGTGGATGCCCACAGGGAGAGGCTCCGTTGGAAGCAGCGAAAAGGGAGCTGGAGGAAGAAACGGGGATACAAGCATCTAGATGGATCCCACTTTTAGAAGCACATTTATCCAACTCCGTTACCGATGAGTACTGTCAATGTTTCCTCGCGCTGGACCTCACCATCGGTGCCGCTCAGCCAGAAGAAACAGAGCAGTTAAAGATACGGCGACTTCCAATCAAAGAGGCGATTGAAATGGCAATGGACGGAAGCATCACAGATGCTGTTTCAGTAATGGCCCTTTTAAAAGTCGCGCTAGTTTATCCCCTTGTAAAATAGTCTAAGCAGCCGTACCTTTGCACCTTTATAAAACTAAAAAAGATATGTCGTTAAAGATTGGAGACACTGCACCGGCGTTTACGTTGCGGAACACTGAAAAAGAATTAGTAAGCTTAAAAGATTTTAAGGGTAAAAATGTAGTATTGCTTTTTTTCCCAATGGCCTTTACGGGTGTTTGTACCAAAGAGCTTTGTGATATGCGCGACAGTATTGGTGATTATGAAAAGTTGGACGCCCAAGTAATTGCCATTTCTGTTGATTCTGTTTTCACATTAGGCAAATGGAAAGAGGAGCAGGGCTTTAATTTCACACTGCTTTCCGACTTCAATAAAACGGTCAGTAAGAAATACGACGCTTTATATAAAGAATTTGTCTTTGAAATGAAAGGGGTTTCAAAGCGTTCTGCCTTTGTCATTGACAGCAAAGGGGTTATTCGGTACGCTGAAGTATTAGAAAATGCTGGAGAGCTTCCAAACTTCGAGGCAGTTCGTTCTACTCTGCGCTCATTACAGAATTAATTTCACAGTATATGCCAACTAGACCAGCTTGGGAGAGTGAAGATGAAATCCTTTTGGAGGAAGATTTAGCGCATGCCCTAGATAGTGAGATGGCATGTAGAATCGTGGTTTATAACGACGATGTGAACACATTTGAATGGGTAATTGAATGTTTTATGGAGATTTTGGGCCACACCAGCGTTCAATCTGAGCAACTCGCTCTTATCATACACACAAAGGGAAAGGCGACAGTAAAAACAGGCCCTAGGGCAGAACTTGAAGCACCAACTCAAGCTCTTTCAGATCGAGGTCTCTCTGCAGTGCTCGAAGAAGGCTAGACCATTCCATAAGCCCCCCCTGAATTAGTTAGGGGATCATTGCTCATAAAAACAAATAATCCCGGACAAAGCTTGATTGCTTCGTCCGGGATTATTTTTGGACACTAAAACCAACTATCGATTTAAGCTCTCAGCTGCATATGCAGCTGCACCGATTATACCTGCATTATTCAATAATTGGGCAGGCACCACCCTGGCCTCAATATCAAATATTTCACGATATTGCTCAAAATACTTACTCTCCCCGCCACCAAGAATAAATAGTTCTGGGGAAAAAAGCAATTCAAGATGATGCAGGTATTCGTTAAACCGTCTTGCCCATTCTTTTCGACTGAACTTAAGCTTTTCGCGGGCACCAGAAGAACACCATGCTTCTGCAGGTTTATTATTTTTCCATATTAAATGGCCGAGTTCCGTATTGGGAATCATAAGTCCTCTGTAAAAAAGAGCTGTGCCTAGACCTGTACCGATAGTAATCAGCAGTACCAGGCCGTTTTCTCCTTTGCCTACACCATACCGCATTTCTGCAATACCCGCAGCATCTGCATCATTGGTCGCGAATACAGGACATCCACAAGCCTCTCCAAAAACCTGCTCAATATTCGTTCCAATCCAAGACTTTTCAATATTTGCAGCCGATAAAGCTACTCCATCTCGGACAATACTAGGGAAACCGCAGCCGACCGGTCCAGAATATTCAAAAAAACGGATGATTTCTGCGAAGGCTGTCGCCATAGCGGCAGGAGTAGCCGGTTGGGGAGTATGCACCCGAAACCGTTCACCAACCAATTTGCCTTTTTCCAAATCTACCAATGCTCCTTTAATCCCAGAAGCACCTACATCAATACCAAGTATAGGATTCATAGATGAACGATATTATTCCTCCGGGATTACTGGTACAAAATCTTCATCTGCACCCGTTTCATCCAACAAAGCTTTTTGTTTACGACGTTCTAATGAGTTGGCCCGCTGATCTAGGTACTCGTTGCGATTGTTATGGATATCGGCCGCTAGATAAAGGGCCCTAATAAAAGAAGAAGGATCAGCCTCTCCCTTTCCTGCAATATCATAAGCGGTGCCATGATCCGGGGAAGTCCTGACGGAAGCCAAGCCAGCTGTATAGTTAACACCCTCTCCAAATGACAGTAGCTTAAAGGGGACCAAACCTTGGTCATGATACATCGCCAAAACCCCATCAAATTTATTGAATTGTCCCGAGCCAAAAAATCCATCTGCCGGATAGGGACCAAAGACAAGGATACCCTTCCCTTTTGCATCCTCTACTGCTGGACGAATAATGGAATCATCCTCGTTTCCAATCGCACCCTCATCCCCAGCATGAGGATTTAACCCCAAGACGGCAATGGTAGGCCGCTCAATCCCAAAATCTACTTTAAGCGTTTCAGCCATAATCTGAATCTTGCGCAAAACCCGCTCCCGTGTTATGGCAGCAGCCACCTCTTTTAAAGGTAGGTGGTTCGTAACCACACCAATCCTCAAGGAATCACTCACCATTAACATAAGGGAATCTTTCGCCCCCATCTCTTTGGTGATGTATTCCGTATGGCCGATAAATGGGAAATTGGCCATCTGCATCGCCTTTTTATTGATCGGTGCCGTAACCAAAGCGTCAATCGCCCCCGATTTAAAGTCCTTAACCGCCTGCTCCAAGGCTAGACGGGCACAGTTTCCACTCACATCCGTCGGTTTACCCAACGTAATGTTGATATTATCATTCCAGCAATTAATAAAATTTAACCGTCCAGGTTCTGCTTCTGCTGGGGTATTTACCGTGTAAAACTGGATATTTTCCTCAGAAATAATATTCTTGTGGTAAGCAGCTACCTTGGAACTACCATACACGACTGTACGATACTTTGGTGCTGCCTTCTGAAGAGCCAAGGCTTTTAGAATGACTTCCAAACCAATTCCATTGATATCACCACATGTAATTCCGATTGTGATATTGCTCATCTTAAGTAAAATAGTGTTTTAAAAAATCATAAGTCAAACGAACACCCGCTCCAGTACCCTCTTTTGTTTTATAGCCATTCGCCACCTTGGCAAATACAGGCCCTGCAATATCCAAATGCAGCCAAGGATAACCTTCTGTAAAAAACTCCAAAAATTTTCCTGCCGTAATCGCTCCTGCAGTGGGACCTCCAATATTCTTCAGGTCTGCGTGCTGACTTTTTATTTCCTCTCCATATTCCCGCCACAGTGGAAATTCAACGAGACGCTCATAAGTTGAAAATCCACTCTGTTCTATTGCCCGCTTAACATTATCGGAAGCCGTACCCATGTAGCATATCGCCTGATTACCGAGCGCACGGACCGCCGCTCCCGTTAAGGTTGCATAATCAATCACCAAGGATGGACGGTATCGCTTTGCATAATGAAGCGCATCCGCCAAGATTAATCGACCTTCTGCATCCGTATTTAATACCTCAACAGTGGCGCCAGACGCCATGGTAATAATATCTCCTGGAACAATTCCACTTGCACTCACCAAGTTGTCCGTTACTGGTATTAAACCAACTAAATGAACAGGCAATTTATTTCTCGAAGCCGCTACAAACGCACCCAGCACAGCCGCCGCACCGCCCATATCGCTTTTCATGTACTCCATACCGTCGCTCGACTTAATGCTGTATCCTCCCGTATCGTATACCACACCTTTCCCTACCAGAACCACCGGCTGATCATTCTTCGGATCAACAGGCACCCACTCCATTACAATAAACTGAGGAGGCGTTTGACTAGCACGATTAACTGCAAGTAAACCACCCATTTTTAATGCCTCAATCTTTTCTTTCCCCAATACCTCAACACTGAATCCGTACTGATGTCCCAGTGCAATGGCTTCTTCACCAAGCTGTGGTGCAGTTAAATAAGAGAATGGCTCATTCAAAAGCCGACGCGCATGAAAAACAGCTTCAATAATAGCATCTAGCTCGACAACAGCAGATGGGTCTGCAGACTCAATTTCGATTGACTGTAACGAATGGCGCTTTTTTTCGGCCTTTGTCACATATTTTAAAAATTGAAAGCTCGCCAATGCCATTCCTTCTGCAAAAGACAAAAGTAAGTGATCAGAACCATAGGTTCTCAAAGCTACTGAGTCCACTTTATACTTCCAAACTTCCTTAATTACCTCAGCACCGGCCAAGCGAGCATCTTCTCGAGCAATAGAGGATTCTTTTCCACCTTTCAGCACCCTGACCCAAACTGCTCCAGATTTTCTTGGAAAAAAAAAGGAATTAACCTCTCTTTGATACGCCTGACGAAAAAAAAAGAACTCCTCAGGCGTTAAACAATCCGACAAGTTATCAACTCCCTCACGCTCGATGAAGACAACTAAGTTGGGAGAGGATTTTTTAGCCTGAACGGCGGTCAGCGTTAATTGCTTCACTGTAATTTAAATATTATAAAGGTGGATCTAGTTAATACTCTACGTCCACTTTGATGTTATCAAGAAAAAATGGAAATAACTGCAGCCATGCCCATTTTTTTGCAAAAGTACCACTTTTACTGCAGGTATTCCTTGCGCATCCAATTTATTTCACGCGGCACACCCCTTAAGACCCACTATTAGTGTTAATAAAAGCAGAAAAAACTCTTATTTGATTGCAAAACTGATCTATTTCATCACTTTAGGAGGTATTAGAAAAGTAAAATATAAAATAAATTGTTTTAAATAAGCAAAACAATTTATTTTATAAAAACATTCAACTTACCTTTGATCCCATTCTAAACAGTAAACGATGAGAAAATCAAAATCTATTCTCCCAAAAATCTGCCAAAAAAGCGGTTTGTTAGCACTGCTTTCAGGGATCTGCCTTTGGCTGTACTATCAAGCTGATACTTCTGAAGTTCAGCCTAAAACAAATACTTACAATAAAGATAGTACAACCCAATACTTGACACAGCTTTTACCAGCCAAAAGCCCAGGGACTTTTGTTCAACATAGCCGTTTTTCTCTCTCCTACTCAGAGATACACGAACAGGCGGAATGGGTAGCATATGCACTGTCTGAACCCGCATTATCAGCAAAAAAATTCAATAGAACAGGGTTTGCATTTATTCCTGACCCCAAAATAAATTCCAAAAGCGCCAACCCAAACGATTATTCCGGAAGCAGTTATGACAGAGGCCATCTCTGCCCTGCTGCTGATATGGCCTATGACTCCATCGCTCTTCGCGAAACTTTTTATATGAGCAATATCAGCCCACAAACAAAAGCATTTAATCAGGGCGTTTGGAGGGTAATAGAATCCAATACCAGAAACTGGGCAAAAAACATCGGTCATACCTTGGTTATCACTGGCCCCGTATTGTCAAAACCCGGTCTCGAACAAATCGGCCAAAATAAGGTAACAGTGCCAGTTGGCTTTTTTAAAGTGATATATACTCCTCAGTTCCAACAAGCAATTGGATTTATCGTCCCAAATCAATATACCCCCAAAGACCCCATGCAGTATGCCTTCAATATAGATTACATTGAACAAATTACCAATATTAACTTTCTACCAAACCTCACAGTAGAGCTGCAATCAGCCATAGAGTCTAAGCTCGACCTTTCTTTTTGGAACCACCATGCCTCCTATAACTAAAAAAAACAGCCGCCCCTATTTTCATGGGGCGGCCCAACTCACGGAGGAAGGTGACTAATCAATAAAACCTTAATATGTTCTTACAATCTTCTTCAATTAATAGACTAATACATACAATCTCTTTTCAAGTGGCTAAGGTACTACCAATTCACTTCATTTTATACAGTAACCGCATCCTCAGATCCGGCACGGCTAAACGTTCTAATATGTAACGCCTCGAGCCTTACCAACGCTCTCTCCAAGCATTAATAATTAATCATTGATTTCACAGCCTGATCGGTCTTCGTCTCGACTTTGTAGTACAAGTTGCCTACGCCGTCTACCAACTTCCGGTCTACCGTGAATACGTTGTATCCTTTCGCAAACTGGCCTTTCGCCGTGTACAGAATCCGTCCCAAGGCGTCGTAGATCGTCAGACGTGCTTCCGTTGCCTCTGGCAAGTGGAATCCAATCTGTGTCTTGCTTACCCATGGGTTCGGGCTGTTCTGGTACAACTCAAAGCCAACT
>CANHDG010000122.1 GCA_947459365.1 Saprospirales bacterium | reverse complement strand
GGCAGAGGAATTGCGGCCTTGTTATAACCAAACCCGCGAGGATTATTTCAATACGTCCGAGGGGCATATCAACTACGAGATAACCAGAATCAAGCAGGAATTCGAAAAAGCAAAAATCCTGTACAGCCGACTGCTGGGTGAAACCAATGGCTCCCCGTTCTTGATGAACAAGCCTTGGATGATTTACCTGGTTTTGGTGGTCCTGGGTATCTTGGAGCTTCCACTCAACCAATCGGTATTCGCCCCACTCGCGTTGGGAACCGGGGGCACGCTTTTCCTGGCCATCTTGTTATTAATTGTCACGCCCATTCTGGCTCACTTCTGCGGAAAATTTTTGAAGCAGTACAAGGAGCGGATAGTTAATCTGGTGATTGGATCCAGTATCGCGGTTTTTTTGATCGGATTGACCATTTTCTTGTCCGATATGCGCTACCTGTTTTTTCAAGCCAAGGCAACGGAGGGTGGGTACGATACATTTCAAGAAGCCTATAATGCTGCTCAGCAAGCATTAACCCTTAGTAAATTAGTTGCCAGCCCGGTATTTTGGACCAGTTTCTTGCTAAATTTCGGTTTGATCCTGGCTGGGTTTTTACTGGCATTCCTCACCCACGACTCGATGGATGCCTATGAAAAAACGTACCGAGACTTTACGTTCCGCCGGCCGAAGCTGATTCAGCAACTTTCCGCGACCCGAAAAGAACAATACCGAAATTACCGAATTCAAGGGGCAAGCACCCAAACCCGAGAGCAGCGACTTCTTGAAAAAATGACGGAATACCACCGCATGCATGAAGCGCTTTCCAAACATGTGGAAAACCTGGGGTACTACATTGATGGCTTGTGCAAGGAAGCAATCAACGAATTTCGGATGCACAACCAGTTGGCGAGAATGGATATTCAAACCATCCCAAGGCATTGGAAAGATGGCTGGGAGGGCTTTACCGCAGTCACCCCCAAAAAGATCAAACCGATTTTCGTAGAGGCCTACACTGAACTCGAAAACAGTGCAGCGGTCTGATCAATGGGTATTTGGCCCAATAAAATTGATTAAATTAACACCAATACAACTTATATTTTCAGATGAAGTGGATTACATTAACCCTGATCTGTACCGGATGGGTACTCTTCCTGCTGCCTGGTTGTGGGTCGGAGTGCATTCCCCGCGAAAACCGACTCCTTATCTTTCTGGACCAAACCGACCCAACGGTATTCGAAGCGATTCGCTCGAATGCTACTCAACTCGTTAATAAGGAACTACGACGCTTTTTCCCCTGCGAGCCTTGTCTGGGCGGCCGACTAAAAGTGGTGCAGGTGCGCGATAATTGCCAAAATAAGCCGCTGCTTAAAATGGGCTTTCCGGCACTTCCCAATGAGGTGGATCCCAATGGTATCCTCCCCAAAGATTACCAAAATTTCCTGAAAGGACTCAAAGGCTTTCAATTGGATAGCATGCCTACGGGTTTCCAAAAAACCTGCCTCTACGAACCGCTCTGCCAGGAATTAACGGAGCTGACAGAAGGGCAGCAAGGCATGGGTAAAACCCAGGTGGTGATCTATTCGGATATGCTGGAAAACAATGGCGATCGGGGTACCAGCTTGTACGCTCAAAAAAACCTGGAGGCAGATTCCTTTGAACTGCAACTCATCAAGCGGTTTAAATTGGTGCTTCCCGATTTGAAAGATGTGGAAATCCATTTGGTAAACCATCGAAATACACAAAACGATGACCAGGTCCGGTATGCCTGCAGTCTCTGGAAAGCTATTTTTGAACGGCACGGAGCGAAGGTGATCGGTCCCAAGGCCGTTTATTGAGTCTTTTTTTCCGAAAAAAATACCATTCTTAGCCTGCCGCAGAAAGGTTAAGGAAATCTTGTACCAGGAAGGGGCGTGGTCGGCCTTATCAATTGTACCTTTTTTGGGTGGAATTAATCCAGGAACAAAAGTTGGATGAGTTCATTAATCCCAAACGCTGCACTTAAATTACAGGGCGTAACCTAACGCCGTTAAGGTAAGGAAATGAATTGCCCAGTGAGCTGTCAAAACAATCGTTCCTTTTAAAGATGCGTTTTGTGATGGAAATGCTGACTATTGATAGACTCACAGGGCTTTGCCCCTGTTGATTATTGCACCGCCTTGGGTTTAAAGATAACAGGGCTAAAGCCCCTTCCTGTTTGGTGGGTCGCTTGGGGCTATTGAGATTGCAGGGCTAAAGCCCCTTTTCGATTTACGGTTAACTGAAATGGGGTGCCCCAAAATTGGCAAAATAGAGTGTCCCTCCACCCCAGCTCCTACCCTCATACAGATCATCCACAAAACACCCGGCAGTAGCCCCACCCAAGGGGCGTGGCCGTGCCATCTCAATAGCCCATGTGAAATAAACGACAGTCACAAAAATCACCACAAAGCCCACCTTAAATTGAACGATTGTTTGTACAGGCAAAGAGCCTCATCGGACAATTGATTTCCTTAATTTAACAGCGGTAGGCTACCCCCCCCCTTCCTGTTCTGTGCGTTGTTTTGTGGCCATCGCATCCACCAAAAAAATCCCGAATCTTGATCAGATCAGCATTCGGGATTTTTTAAGTCTTAGGCGGTGCCTGGAAGGATCTTGGCCCAATACAACCATGGAAGTACGTAGCGCTTGAGGGCGTACATAGACCAACGCTCTTTGCTCTGGTCGAAGGGGAAGGTTTCCTTGCGTTGGTTGTTGTAGTCAAACTCGGCTAGCATCAGTTTTCCGTAACCAGTCAACACCGGGCAGGAGGTGTACCCATCGTAGGAAGCCGCCAAGGCGATGCCTTTCATGGCAGCGAGGAGGTTTTCCACCAATACAGGGGCCTGCTTCCGGATGGCGGCACCGGTTTTACTGGTGGGTAATCCAGCGGAATCGCCCAAGGAAAAGATGTTGGGGTAGCGGACATGCTGGAGGCTGTGCTTATCTACGTCCACCCAGCCTCCAGAATTGGCCAGGGGGCTATGACGGATGAAGTCGGGAGCGCTCTGCGGAGGTGTCACGTGGATCATATCGAAATGTACCCAGGTTTCTACCTCTTTGTTATCGGGGCCAAAGCCAACGAATTTGGCGCGTTTACTGGGGCCGTCAATTTCTTCCAGTTTTTGGTAAAAATGCAGGTCAATATTACCGCGTTTACAGACCTCCAGCAGGGTTTTTTCGTAGTCGGGAATCGAAAACAAACGGGTTCCACCGCTCCAGTATTGGATGTTTATCTTGTTGAGTACCCCGTGTTTGCGGAAGTAATCGGCGGCCATGTACATAATTTTGTGAGGGGCGCCACCGCATTTAACTGGGGTGTGGGGGTTGTGGAAAATGGCATTTCCAGCCTTAAGGTTGCGAATGCACTCGAAGGTGTAGGGTGCGTGTTCGAAGCTGTAATTGGAGCAGACACCGTTTTTGCCCAAGGTTTCTTTTAGGCCCTTGACGTCTTTCCAGTTTAGCTGAATGCCAGCGGCTACCACTAGGTAATCGTAGGAAACCGCTGTTCTATTGTCCAAAATAACTTGATTTTGATCAGGTTCTAACCGATCAACCCGTTGTTGGATCCAGTGGACGCCTTTGGGCATTACGTCTTTTTGGTTGCGCTCGGTGTCTGCCAGATCAAAACTCCGCTGCCCACCAGGGTCCAGGCGGGCTGGTAATAGTGTTTTTCGGCTGGGTCGATGATCGTAATATCCAGTTGGCGGTTTTTCAGCAGGAGCTTGGAAGCAGTAGAAATACCTGCATTTCCTCCGCCGACAATGACAATCTTACTCATGGTTAGTGTTTTAGTTTTAGATGGAACAAAGTTGGTTCAAATGGCGTAAAGTTCCGGTGACATTTATCACCGCTGGCCATAGAAAAGAGGGGCTTTTTTGTTTAGAGAATGCATTACCTTACCCTTTTTTAATCCCTAATCGTAGGCAAAACAAGTATTTTTGTATTCTATAAATTTTTATGAAATTAAAAATCAATCATTTACAACACATTGGAATTCCGGTAACGGATTTGCCCCGCTCTATTTCTTTTTACAGCCGCTTGGGCTTTGAGCCAGTGATGGAATCGGAGTTTGATTATGAGGGCGACCGAGGTCAGGTATCGATGGTACAGTTGAATGCTATCGTATTGGAGTTATACCAATTTCCCGAAAAGGAGCTGGAGGCAATTCGCAACCGCGAGAACGGCCATATTGACCACATCGCTTTTGATGTTTCGGATGTGGAGGCCACTTTTCAGGAATTAAAAGCGGCGGGCTTTTATATTTTTGAGGAGGCACCGGTGTATTTGCCTTTTTGGAAAAATGGATGTAAATACTTTAATATTGCAGGGCCAGACGGAGAGCGTCTGGAATTTAACCAGATTCTTTAAAAAAATAGACCATTTACTGTGGCCATTTGCGAAATGGTTTTACTGTAGCCATTTGCGAAATGGTTTTACTTTGGACATTTGCGAAATGGTTTTACTGTGACCATTTGCGAAATGGCCCTACGGGGACAAATTATGATGATACAATTTTCAAGATTGGCAGCGGTGGCTGTTTTGCCTTTTTTCTTTGCCTGCACTTCTCCGAAGCAGGAGGCTCCTGTGGCTCCAAGTCCTGTTATCGAGCGGGGTGCTGTGGTATTGTACGCGGTAGCGGAACGTTATTTTATCAAAAATGACGTACAAGAGGTGCCGCTTCAATTGAATACCCAAGCGGAATTTGATGCGGTATTTGGCGCCGCGCCGGTAATGGGTGCCGACGGTAGACCGACTCCGATTGACTTCAACAACCAACGGGTATTGGCACTCGCTGAGCCGGAAAGTGCGGTTGAAACGACTATTTTACCTGTTTCACTGGTCAGAAATGAAAAGGGGGAGCTGGTATTCACCTATCAGGTTCAACGGGGTGCAGCGCAATCGTACACCTCCAGGGCTAGTTTGGCCTTGATTCTGCCCAAGTCGGTGGAGGGTCCGGTTGTGCTTCAGCGGCAGTAGGTGGGCTTATTTTTGGGTGTAGTTTTTGTATTCCCCGGGTCTCCAGCCGGTGGTTCGTTCCAACCAGTCGGAGATCCGGTCTTTCCAACTGCGGCGCATGCGGCTGGGGTCGCTGTTGAATTGCCAATTCACGGCCTGGATACGTGGTTGCATGACCGCCGGGTGGCTGCCTTCAAATCGTCGAAGGGGTTCTGAACCATCGTATTGGTATTCTTCCTGCTGGCCAAACCGGTCCTGCACCCAATCATCCGGATGCCAGAGTTTATTAAAATTCTGTTGCTTGTTCAATTGATGGGCGGGATGTTTTACCCATCCATAATGGTAGATCCAGGCATTTACCGGTTTTACCTGCAGTTTGCGGCTTTTTTGATTGGGTAATCGAAGTCTAAATCCCTGTGCGTCTTTGTAGGAAAAAATGGTTTTCTTGTTTTTGATAATTCGGATTTCTTTCCGGTACCAGCGTCGGGAGCTCCCAATGTAGTCGTAGGAACCATAAAAATGGTGGTAATTAAGCAGTAATCCTTCAATGGTGGGGTTATGGAGATGCGCCTCCATTTGTTGGCGGAGAAGGGCGTGGTCTTGTTCGTGCATGGCCTCGTCTCCCTGGATGTAAATGCACCAATCGTAATCGGCCGGTATGGCTTGAAATGCCTTGTCGGTTTCAACTGCCAAGACGCGGCCTCCTTCCCGAAGCCGATCGTCCCATACGGTTTCCAAAATCTTTATTTTCGGATCGCCGATGCCTTGGATCAGCTCCAGCGTGCCATCCTCCGATTGTCCGACGGCCACGATAACCAGGTCGCAGAGGGGGAGAATGGAACGGATAGCTTCTACGATGGGATAGTCATATCGTACGGCATTTCGAATAAAGGTAAAACCAGCAACGCGCATAACATCAGTCTTTAATATGGTACTGTCGGAGTTCCGGGGAGCGCCACCAGGTAATTGTAGCAACTAAAATGGTCATGGTGCCCCCAAAAACAACGGAGGGGACGGTTCCAAGCAGACTGGCGGCGAGCCCGCTTTCAAAGGCTCCAATTTCGTTGGAAGAGGTGACAAAAATGGCATTGACCGAAGAAACCCTTCCCATCAATTGGGGCGGGGTATGTCGTTGCACCAGGGATTGCCGAAGGAAAACGCTCACCTCATCGAACACGCCGGCGAAAAATAGGCAGGCAAAAGAGAGCCAAAACCAGCTGGAAAGTCCGAATACCAGGTTGCATACCCCAAATGCCGCCACGCTCCAAATCATGGTTCGCCCAGCGTTGGTTCGCAAAGGACGGTGGGCCAATACCATGCCGGTTAAAATGGCACCAAGCGCCATTCCTGCCCGTAAATAACCGACTCCTTCGGGGCCGGTGAATAAAATATCTTTGGCAAATACGGGTAAAATCGCGGTGACGCCGCCAAACAAGACCGCAAAGAGGTCGAGCGCGATGGCACTTAGAATGAGTTTGCGGCTGAATACAAACCGGAGCCCTTCTTTGATCCTGTGCAGTGCGGGCTCTGTAAAATCTGCTGCCACGGGCGCCTGCGGGCTGATCTGCATGGCAAAAAAGAGGGCCCCTGCCAAAAGGGTACACATGATCAAGAAGGTCCATTCCACCCCGACAAAGCCATAGAGCAACCCGCCCAGGGTGAGTCCAGTGATGCTGGCCACATGCCAGGTACTACTGTTCCAGGAAATGGCGTTGCTCCAGTGCTCTTTTTCTACCAGCTGAGGGAGCAGAGCAAAATTGGTGGGGCTCAGAAAGCCGCGGGCGATTCCGGTGAGAAAAATAACGGAAAAGAGGCCTGTTATCAAGCTGGCAGTGCCAACACCGGTCTGCTTCCAGACCAGGCTAAACAAGGCGATGGCGCAGCCGAGTAGGGCGCTGAGGCAAAGGAGTAAGATGATTTTGCGGTTGTACTTATCTACCAGGTGGCCGGCCAAAAGGCTTACCCCAATGGCAGGAATCGCCTCGGTCAATCCAATGTAGCCCAGCATGAGTTTGCTGTCAGTCAATTCATACATGAGGTACCCGACGGATACCGACATAATTTGAATAGCGAGGGTGGTCATCAGGCGCATTCCGACGAAACGTCGGAAATTTGGGGTCTGAAATGCCACATAAGCGGTCGATTTCAATAGTTCGAGCTGTTTTTTTCCGAAATATGTAAATGATTAACCATTTTTGCGGGGCAAAGATGATTTAATTTAACGAAAAATACGGTTATGACTTTACTTGCAGGAAAAGTTGCGCTCGTTACGGGCGGTTCACGGGGCATCGGCGAAGCCATTGTTCGCGGTTTTGTTGCGCAGGGCGCTTCCGTCGCTTTCACATACGTATCCGATGGATCTGCGGCCCGGTCGGAGGCCCTCGCCCAGGAGCTGGGCACACAGGTGCGTGCCTATAAAAGCGATGCGGCTAATTTTGAGCAGGCCGCTGAACTCATTACCAAAGTAGTAGCCGATTTTGGCCGTTTGGATATTGTCGTGAACAACGCAGGCATCACCCGCGATACCTTGATGCTTCGGATGACCGAGCAACAGTGGGATGAGGTCATCGATACCAACTTGAAGTCGGTCTTCAACATGACCAAACAGGCGCTTCGGCACCTGATGAAAGCGGGTGGAGGAAGTATCATTAATATGAGTTCGGTGGTGGGTGTGTTCGGACAAGCGGGACAGGCCAATTATGCCGCTTCCAAGGCTGGGATTATCGGTTTCACCAAATCCATTGCAAAAGAATATGGCTCTCGGGGAATCCGTTGCAATGCCATCGCTCCAGGATTCATCGAAACCGAAATGACCGCCATCCTGGACGAGTCAACCAAAGAAAAATACCTTACTTCTATTCCATTGGGACGGCTTGGTGCGGGTGAGGACATCGCCAATGCTTGCATTTACCTGGCCTCCGATATGGGCAAATACGTTTCTGGACAAACCCTGTCGGTTTGCGGAGGCTTGAATATGTAACAACATTATGGCAAGAAAACAGTTGGTGCTTCCGGCGGTTCCCTTTCACGGGATTGCTGACCGGGGCAAGGGAGTGGGGCGCACCGAAGATGGCATGGTTGTGTTCGCGGAAGGGGTTGTTCCGGGGGATGTAGCCGATATTTTTGTCCAAAAAAAGAAAGGCGGTTTTGCAGAGGGTCGATTGGAGCGCTTGGTACAGCCATCGCCCGACCGTATTGAGCCCTTTTGTCAGCATTTTTCGGTGTGTGGGGGCTGCAAATGGCAAAACCTAGATTACGCTACGCAGCTACGGCACAAACACCAGAGCGTGGTAGATGCCTTTGAGCGCATTGCAAAAGTACCTGTGGGAGAGATGCAGCCTATTTTGGGGTCGCCGGAGACGGTTTTTTACCGAAATAAACTGGAATTTGCATTTGCCAGCAAGCGTTGGCTGCTCAATGAGGAGCTGAACACCGGTATTGTGGCGGGTAGTGGGTTGGGTTTTCACAAGGCGGGTGCCTTCGATAAAGTGATTGATATTGAAAAATGTTGGTTGCAAACCGAGCCTTCCAATGCCCTGCGAAATGCGGCCCGGGAGATTGCCCTGGAACAGGGGTTAGACTTTTACGATGTGCGCCGCCACACTGGTTTTCTGCGCAATATGATGGTTCGGCTGTGTACCACGGGTGAAATCATGGTGTTGTTTAGTTTCGCCTACGATGACCAAGAGGCAATTCAGGCGTATTTGAGCGCCTTGTTGGATCGCTTTCCGACCCTGACCACCCTGGTGTACTGTATCAACGACAAGTTGAACGACACGGTTTTTGATCGGGAAATGATTGCTTGGCACGGAAAAGGGTACGTTATTGAGCAATTGGGCTCTTTACGCTTTAAAATTGGCCCAAAATCGTTTTTCCAAACCAACAGT
>CANHDG010000121.1 GCA_947459365.1 Saprospirales bacterium | reverse complement strand
TTCAGGGCTAAAGCCTACGGCGGTTGAGTTAAGGAAATGAATTGCCCAATGTTGTTAATGTCACAGGGCTTCGCCCCTGTTGATTATTGCACCTCCTGGGGTTTTCTAGATAACAGAGCTATGCCCCTACCTGTTTTGTGCGTTGTTTTGGGTTATTGAGATGGCGGGGCTAAAGCCCCTTGGATTGGTGCATTATTCCCAATCGCTGCACTTAGATTTCAGGGCTAAAGCCTACGGCGGTTGAGTTAAGGAAATGAATTGCCTGATGAGGCTGTTGGTCTGCCCGGCCAAATGTTCCTTTTTTTTGTTTGATTCCACCTAGATGTAAATATTACTTGAAATACAGGTAAATAACTTCGCAGCGGTAGAGTGCAGCCCTTGAAATTAAGTGCCGTGATTGGGGGGAAATGCATTAATCCAAGGGGCGTAGCCCTGCCATCTCAATAGCCCCAAACAACGCACAAAACAGGAAGGGGCGTAGCCCTGTTATCTAGAAAAACCCAAAGCGGTGCAATTATCAATAGGGTCGTAGCCTACCGCCGTTAAGTTAACGTCCTGTATTCCAACAAGCTTTTGCCTCTGGATTAAACCCACCCATAAAAGGAACATTTGATAAGGAAGACCAGGACCTAATTGGACTATTGACTTCCTTCCCTTAACGGCGGTAGGGCGTAGCCCTGTAATCTCATTAAAGCAATTCTTCATTCAGCAGGAGCCCCCATTTTTGCACGTCTTATTGAGAAGCATTGGTTTTCCATGCGGGATGAAAATCAAAAGGGTCGGTACCCCATTACCCTTATTTTTTACGTGGCAGTATCCATTTTAATAAAAGTCCTACCAGGACTGCGGAAGTTATGGCCAAGGCAGCAGCTACCGCCGGGTTGCGGATCGCCCCTTGTGTGTACGGAGTAAGTCCCCCGTAATAGACGCTAAAATGCACCAAAATGGCGACCAAAGAGGCAGTGAATGGAATCGCTTTGTGGATGTTTTTTCCATAAATACCAAAAATGACGGGTACAAAAGCGGCTGAGAAATACGCGTAAACCCCATTTTGGGCCAAAATGGCTACGCTGAGCTTGGGATACGCCAATTGATAATAACTCCAACCAATGGTGATGAGTCCCATTCCAACAATTACCCACTTATTGATTCTGGCTAACTGTCGGTGTTGTTCCTCCTCTGAGATAGGTGCCTGCTTTTTTTCTAAAATGGGCGCTATTAAATCGTTGGTGATCGTGGTGGAAATAGACTGAATTAAGCCCTCCAATGTTGACAAGCCAGCAGAAACCAACCCCATGATGACCAACAAGCCCGCTGCGAGTGGAAGTTGTGTTACCACATATTTAGAAACAACTTCATCCATTTTGATCCCTGTTCCATTTATCTGCAGATCAGGAAAAGCTAATCGGGCATAAAAACCAACGAACAAAACCATAAAAAAGACCGTCTCTACTAGTATGGCTACCCATAAATAACGGTTTACATCCGAGTCCTTTTTCAGCATCAATGACCTGGTGATAATGTGTGGCTGGCATACAATGGCAATCCCTACAATAAAATTAGCCAGGATTACTTCTACCCAATCCCGAAATAAAGGGCTACTGTCATTAAAGGGACTGGATAAATGGGGGTCAATAGCCGTTAATTGAGACCAAAAACCATCAATTCCATCCTTAAAATAGTGCCATCCCGACCCAAGCATGACAAGCGCAACTACCAGCATCAAGACTGCCTGTATAGCATTGGTATAAATCATGGAGTTTGCTCCCCCAAACATCATGTAACCAAAGACAAATACAACCATACCTATAAGTACGTAGGTTTCTTGTATAGCAAGTGCCTGTGCAAAAACCTTGGTCAAGCCAACAGCGATGAGGACTACAAAAGTGAGTAGCAAGAAAGCGAGAAAGGCGAACCACCAGCCCAAGGCTTTGCTATCGTAGCGTTTGGCCATCCATTGTGAGAGCGTAAGTGCTTTGACGGTGGCGCCATACTGGCGGAAACTTTTGGTGAGCACAATAAGAGATAGGTATAAACCAATCGGAACTACCACCGACAAAGCCAAAAAGGCACTCCATCCAAAGTAGGCTACAAATCCAGGATTGATAATAAAAGTAGCTGCGCTGGTGATGCCGGCAGCCAGAGATAAACCCACCACTAAAGGGGAAAACCCTTGGTTTCCCACGGCATAATCCGCAAGCGATTTCGTCTGGCGAGCGCCACGAATCACAAAAAAGAGCATCACCCCGGCGTAAGCCGTCAGTAATAAGGCGGTTGCAGTCGAGTAATTCATACAATTGATCTTGCTTTAATTTAGTAACGAAATGTACGTTGAAGACAGTGACCAGCGGCAGTTTATCAAAAAAAGGTTGTTTTGACAATCAACTAAAAAGAATTGATAATCAGTTTTTTAGATAGAAAATAGATGGGTGGACTCAAATAGTGAGTTCACCTAATTTTAGTGGGTAAATTGCCTTTGGACAGTGGATTTGGTCTGTAAATTTGCCAAAAAATAAAACAGGATTATGGGAAAACTAGAAAATAAAGTGGCTGTCATTACCGGTGGATCTGCCGGGATCGGAAAGGCGGCGGTGATTCGATTTGTACAAGAAGGCGCCAGTGTGGCCATCTGGGACGTTGCCAAGGACCGTGGCAGGGCGCTTGCGGAGGAGCTAGGTAACAAGGTGCGTTTTTTCGAGGTCAATACTACTGATATAGCCTCTGTGGAAGCTGCCACCCTAGCTACTTTAGAAGCATTTGGGCGAATTGATATACTCATCAACAACGCGGGCATCACTCGAGACGCTACCTTGCTTAAAATGAGCCCGGAACAATGGGACCAGGTGATTGATGTAAACCTAACGGGTGTTTTCAACTGCACGAAATCCATTGCACCCCGAATGGTGGAACAAAAAAGTGGACGAATTATCAATACCTCCTCCGTAGTTGGTCTTTACGGAAACTTTGGCCAAACCAATTATGCAGCTACCAAAGCAGGCGTCATCGGCATGACCAAAGTTTGGGCCAAGGAGCTGGGCAAAAAAGGGATCACGGTGAATGCCGTCGCCCCTGGCTTTATTGCCACCGAAATGGTTGCCGCCATGCCAGAGGAGGTCTTGGCCAAAATGAGGGAAAAAGTACCGGTCGGGCGACTTGGGGCCCCGGAGGAAATTGCCAGCGCATATGCCTTTTTGGCCTCCGAAGAGGCAGGCTATATCAACGGTACGACCTTGAGTGTAGACGGTGGTATCACCCTGTAATAGATAAGAGCGCATGGAATGGGTAGTAAATGCCTTGGCTACCCATTCTATTTTAGCTGTCCGATCCTGTCGGTAGCCGGACCTGAGGGATTTGTTGTACTTTAGCCCAGATTATGCCCCGGGTTGGGTGCCTTCCTGATCATCGCTCATTTGCCCGTTTGTTATGCGCTCCAAACTACAGATTTTTGCCTCTTTTGCACATTCCCTGCTTCCCTTGGAACTGGAATACCTGCAATCCATTCAACGGCTGGAAGATTCGGAGCGGATCCGAATTTTGGACACGATGATTGCCAACTCCAAGGAGGTAGAGGCTATTTTACCCTACGATGAGCAGATAGATAAACGAAAGTATTCCAGCTTGAAGGCCTGGGTGGAAGAACGGCTGGAAGCCATTGATGTTGACAAAGAGTATGAATGGTTGGTAAGGGTAGAAGTGCAGATTTGTACGGACTCCATCCGACTTGAGGAAGAAAAACGCCTGCTTCGCCGTTTCCAAACTGCCGATGCGACTGCGTATAATTTCATCAAAATTTATGACCTGGCCCGTATTTACCGGCATTATTTGCATGTGCGGATGCGGTACACCGAGCATGAGATCGTCGTGCAGTTTATCCAAAAGCACCGAACAAATTATGAATACGCTCGTTTAGTAAACGATAAGTTACATGAGGCAACCCAAGATATTATTGCCCAATACGCTACGAATGCTACCGAATCCATGCGCTGGGAACAGTGGCTCAGTGCTATTTTTTATGAGCCTACGCTAGATGGCTATAACCGTTCTCTAGCACTGATTCGATTAATTTTTATTGCCTACAATTACCGGAGGTTTGATCTGCTCCCAGACAAATTTGATCATCAGGAAAAATTGCTTCGGGAGGGAAAATTTTATTCCCGCAGAATCCTGCTGAATTTTTATAGCCAACGCCTTTTAATGTTTGCCCGACAGCAGGACCTCAAACGCGCCACCTATTTCGGTTACCTATCTATTCGAGCCGAAAACAACGATTATTTGTATTACGTCAATAACCTGGCTGCAGTGCTGCTCCGCCAACAGCAGGCAGAAGAAGCCTTGCAAGTGCTAAGAAGAGCCCTCCCCAAGGCCCGGCAGGAACATAATTTTCACAATAAAATAGGACACGTAGCTTATATCTGCTTGGCATATAATCAGTTAGGCCAATATAAACAATCTGCTACCCACGCAAAAACCTTTTTTGATGCCTACAAAAAAGCGGTCTTCGATCATCGTTGGCACTTGTTTTTCTCTGCTTGGCTGGAGGCGTTACTAGGGCTGGGTCAGTATGCGGTCATGCTCAAACTCGCTGCTCAGTATAGTCTGGAGGATCGGGATGTCAGTTATAGCAAGAGCCCAAATTATCTGCCCTCCATTCCCTGGATGCTGTTGTTAGCCTCTTACAAACTGGAAAAAAACAAAGTACGGGAGGTGGTGGAACGTTGCTTTCAAGATGTACTGACCATTTATCACCACAACGGCTCCGCTTTGCCCAATTCCATGGGCATCTTGTTAGGGGCCTTGCAACGACATGCCCCGGACGTATTAGATGAAGTGAAAGGTAGACTACAAAAAAGAGGGATTTTGCTTCGCTATTAACCTGCTTACTCCCCTTTTACCGACGCATTTTTTTTCGGCGTTTTTTGTCAAATAATTCACCATGGTCACTCCGTTTCCGACCAATCAATTCTCCTTTCTTGTTGGTACGAGGTTTCACCTGCTCATTTGCCTCACAACCATACTTCGCCTTGCAAGCAGTTGTTCCACCCAAGGTCATCAGCGCCAGGGCAACAACAGCAACTACTAATTTGGAATACTTCATAATCGTCCAGTTTAAAAGAAAAAACCCCATAAATGTGCTTAAACAACATTTATGGGGCGAGAAGTAGTCCCGAGTGGAATCGAACCACTATCTGAGGCTCCGGAAACCTCTATTCTATCCGTTGAACTACGAGACCAAAATCGGCCGCAAATATACGTCGATTTTTTATTTTATGAACAAAATGAGTGTTTTATTTCCTAGAACTTGATAGAAAGGGTCAATAGGTAGTTGCGACCAGCTTGAGGGAAGTAGCCGGCTTGGTGGTAGGTATCTCCGCTTTCTCTACGGGTGTAAGGGTCATCCGGCCGAGGGTCGTAGCCGGGTGAGTCGAATCGGTACACCCATCCATTGGAGGCAAATCGGGCGTCCAATACATTGTTGACCGAGGCGATTAGGGAGATAGGCAGGCCCTTCCACGCTTGCAAGTCATAATTGACTCGAACATCCATAAATCCAAAAGCTGGGAGTTGAGTGCTCGTATTCGAGGTGTTATCCAAAAATTGAGCCCCAACATATTTTCCAATTAAGCTCATCTGCAGTTGGTGCTCGGTCCGATCGATCATCTGGAAACTGGCAGCGGCCCTTCCTATTATGTTCGGTGAAAAGGCTAAATCAGTATTCCGATAAACAATGGCTCGTTGGAGGCCGGTCGACCAGTCGTCCTGATAGGCGGTCCACTCCACAATCCGATTTTGGCTGAGCGCTAGGTTGGCTTGCAGGTTCCAACGGGAATGGGGTTGTATTTTTCCCTCTACTTCAAGTCCGGCTCGGTAACTTTTGGGAACGTTGGTACGAATATACGCCCCCACATCATTGATCCGACCATCCAATGCCAACTGGTTGAGGTAATACATACCAAAAAAGTTGGCGGATAGTGTCCATTGCTCTCCACCTGTCTGGTAACCCGTCTCCAGGTTGTAGAGCTGTTCTGCTTTTGGGCGGCTATTGGGGGAGGACTGGGTAAAGTCATCCCGGTTGGGTTCTCTTTGGGCCATACCGCCAAATAACCAAGCACTTTTGTGGGGGCCCTGACGGTATCTGAGGCCTGCTTTTGGATTGAAAAAATGCAGCTCTGCTGTCTGAGGAAGGAAGCGCAGGTCTGCATCAAACCCTTCAAAGGTATATTGCACTTGTCGGTACTGAAGGTCGAGCATTCCAGACCAATGGTCGTTTAGGCGTGTTTCAGATTTGATAAAAACGTTAAAATCGTTCTTTTTTGCATCGTTTTGATAATACCGATGTCCGAGAGGTTGGGTAGCCTGTTCTGCCCAGATTACTTCACCAAAGTGATTACCCAGGTATTGGTTTGCGGCTCCTCCGAAGGTGAGGGTAGAAGACCCCGCCTGTCCAACCAAAGCCCAAGTCGCCCCGTAGAAATGGTTGTCCAGCCAACGGCGACGAATCAGGTCGGAAGTGCTGAGGAGAGAATCCCCGACAAGGCGGTCGGGCATTTGATAGTCTTGCAGGGACTGTTGGGCTTTGTATTGCTCAAAATAACCGAATCCACGGGTGTAATGCCCATTCAACTGGAGCAAAAGGTTGGGCCGCAGGGTGCGTTTGTAGTGGAGTAGATGGTGTCTTTGCTGGTAATTATCTACTTCATTCGGATGAGGTTGATCCCTGCGCTCCGTTCCGGCTGGATTGAATGTGTTTTTGACCGACTCATCGTACAATTGTGCGGGGAGGCCATACCAAGCTTGGTACGTCACTTCTCTTCCATACAATAGGTGGGCTTGGATTGATTGTCGGTCATCCACATAATTTCCTGTGAGGTGCAAGGACTTTAAGTCGGCCGAAGCGCGGTCGATATAACCATCGGAGACAATGTTGGAGACCCTTCCAGTGAAGGAAAAGTTACTTCCTGCCAATGAACCTGTACCAAACTGTACGGAGTGTTTTCGGAGGCCAAAGGAGCCCACCGTATTGGTCAGAGTAGTGAAGGCTTGGTTGCTGATGCGGGAAAGATCAAGGTTTACCGTGGCACCAAAGGAGCCAGCTCCATTGGTGCTGCTTCCTACTCCACGTTGTACCTGGATTTCAGAGGCAGAAGCGGCCAGGTCAGGAAGATTGACCCAGAAAACACCTTGGCTTTCTGAATCATTGAGCGGAACACCATTCAAGGTGATGTTGATACGGGTAGGGTCACTACCACGGATTCGAAGGCCGGTGTAACCAACACCTGCACCTGCATCTGAGGTTTCCACCGCAGAGGGTATGCCACTCAACAGAAATGGAATGTCCTGGGCATGATACGATTGGGCAATTTCCTTTTCAGTTAGGTTGTTGTGTGGGACCGGACTTTCAGCAGCGGTCCGGGTGGCCTGAATGACCACCGCGTTCAAGGTGACGCTGTCCAACTGCTGGGCGTTAGACGAAAGGGAAACCGATAAGAAAAAGGAAAAAAGAAGAAAAGGGTGACTGTTAAAAGTCATGATCAATAAAGAATGAGTGAAACATCCGCCCATGAAGGGGTTTCATGTGCGTAGTGATGCCACTACCCGGCTCAAATCCCTTCCCGGCATTACCCGGGCAGGTTCGATGGGTGTAATCTCAGAGCTTTTTACAAGAAAAAGCCCACCCCGATGAGACCCTTTAAACAGGAGGTCAAGAAAAAAGTTGTAGTCCGGAAGAAAAAAATTATCTTCCAAATGCTTGTTGGATGGCCTGGAGGGCCTGCTCCAGGCGTTCTTCTGGGTTTCCGCTCAGTATTTTAAAAGGCCATCCTGTACCTTCCAGTAGTATTTTATATTCTTCGAACAAGGCGTTTCTTTTCGTTGGGTGTTCCCTGAGCGGATCATATTCCCAGGGAATATCAGGGCTACACAGAAAGGAGAGGCTCCAAGGTCTAGAGGGTAATAGCAGATTGGATCCTGGTGAAAAATGGTTTAACCAAATCCGATACACGGTCCAATCTGTATCCAAGATCAGCCAATTATTTGCTTGGGCCTGGTAGAACTGTTCCCAAGCCTGTTGGCCTCTCTGTAGGTAAGCCAAGTCAGCAAGTTCATAGGGTTTTTGCAGAGCCGAGAGGTAGGTTCTTGCAAATTCTGGCACCAGAGGGGCCTCCAGGCGTTTAGAAAGCTGTTGGGCCAGGGTGGTTTTGCCGCTGGATTCTGGTCCAGTCAAAACGATCCGGTATGGGGTCATCCTCCTGCTTTTTTACTATTCGAAAACCCTTTTTCCAATAAAAAAGCGAGTACTTTATCGCGGTGATCGCCTTGAATAATGATTTCACCATCCTTTGCGTTTCCTCCTGCTGCGCATTTGTTTTTAAGCTGCTTGGCTAAACTTTCCAGGTCGGCATCAGAGCCTACAAATCCTTTAATTACCGTTGCTTCTTTATTGCCTTTTATTCGTTGTAGCCAAATGCGGAGTGCTTGCTTTTCATTCGGAGCTGTGGTGGTGCTTTCTTCCTGTTCCGGAAAGCGAAAGTTGGGATCTGTGGAGAATACGAATCCTCCTTGCGATTTATTTTTTTTTGACATGGTAAAAAGTAGCTGTTGTTGCACGTTTATTCCCAAAACCACATGAGTAACCCGGACAAAATCAATAAGATACCAGTGATTAGGCCTGCATTGTGTTCAAGTGCGTGCCAGTCCATTTTCCGAAGTCCTTTTAACGCAAAATACATCCAAACGAGCATGCCTGCCACAGAGGTAACCGCGTAGACCAAGGCTATTTGGGCCACGAAGAGCCATCCAAAGGGTCCAGCTGCTAAGAAATAGCCTTCTACCTCCAGGCAAGGTGAGAAGAACATGGAAAGGGCTAGCGAAGCCACAATCCCCCAG
>CANHDG010000120.1 GCA_947459365.1 Saprospirales bacterium | reverse complement strand
TAAAACTGGTGGAGATCAATTCCTTTTCGGCGCTGGTATTGGGACCCGTTTTTAAAATGACGAGGAAATAACTTTTCATCCCATATTCATCTCCCCCCAAACGTTCTGCCAAGGCTTGGTTATAAAGGGGGTTAGTGGGGACGGAATCTACCTTGATCGTACTTTGGCCTGTACAAATGCCCCAAGCCAATGGGAGAACGGAAAGAAGTAAATACCTCATCGAGTTAATTTTTTTAAAAAATTTTAGATGCCCTTTTCATTAAATATGCCCATTTGCTGAGGTTCCTAATCACAGGCTAATCGAAAACCAACCCAAGGATTACGAAAATCCGGTTGGTATGAATCACGCGCGGCAACCCTACAGGACTCCTCATAATGGTAATAGGATCCACCTCGTTGAACTCTATACTGCCCAGTCCGATTTTCTCCAGCACACCCTGGATACGGAGTAAACCAATCGGAACACCATTCCTGCACATTACCACTCATATCAAATAGGCCTAATTCATTGGGTGCTTTTTCTCCAACAGGGTGAGTTTTACTTCCTGAATTACCTATATACCATGCCACCGCTTTTAGCGCTGTTCCACCAGCAAATGGAGTAGGGGATTCTTTTGGCCCACCCTTTGCGGCATACTCCCACTCCATTTCCGTAGGAAGTCGATATTTCTGACCGGTCTTTCGTTGCAATTCTTGAATAAATCGGCTAATATCCTTCCACGAAACATTCTCAACCGGACAAGTTGGACAGTCCTTGAATTCGGAAGGATTTGAACCCATGATGGAGGACCACTGTTGTTGCGTCACTTCATATATTCCTATTTTATAATCTTTTACGGTTACTTGATGGTTACATTCAAAAGCACTCCTGCCGGACTCTGCCTCTGGGCTCCCCATAGAAATGCTGCCACCGGCAACCGTAATCATTGGGTAATGGAATACGAATTTAGAGGAAGGATCCAAGTCGGAAATAAGCTTGTCTGAGGATAGTTGAATACAAAAATTCATTTTTGGTTGTAATAAAGCAATATTCTGGGGCGTAAAAAGTACGGTTAAAACAAAAGAAATTAGCATGGCAAAAGCATTTCGGTATCAAGGAATAAGGCACCTAAGCGGTATTCGCCACAATAGTAAGGCATCTCTCATGGATAATTACGCAAAATCCCTTTCCTGCTTTAAAACAGGCTCCCATTTAACTAAATTAAACGCTACTTCCCAAGAATTCTCCTTGGTGTTAAATGATTTAATCTTGGCGACGCTAACCCCTTTACAATTGCTAACTTTGTTCTAAAACTTATTCAATCGATGCTTTTTCATTTTTTGCGCTCCATGGGCACCTTCTGCCTCCTGTGGTATGGTATTGCTGCGTTTGCCCAGCCCTTTTCTCCGGGAACTTCCTATTTCGGGAATGAACAGTACATCGAGTACCTGGCGGGGAATATGCCTATTATACTTTCTGCCCCACATGGAGGCTTGCTGAATCCAAGTAGTCTCCCAGATCGGTCCTGCAGCGGCTGCTCTACCGTTAACGACTTCAATACTCAGGAGTTAGCTCGGGCGTTAGCAAGTTCCATCCACGAGCAAACCGGTTGTTGGCCACACCTAGTCATTAATCGCTTACATCGTAGAAAACTGGATGCGAATCGTGACCTGGAAGAAGCAGCAGATGGGCATCCGGTGGCTGGACAAGCTTGGGCTGATTTTCATGCGTTCTTGGGAATAGCGAAAGAACAGGTCAGTAACCAATTTGGAAAAGGGCTTTACATCGATTTACATGGACATGGACATGCGGTTCAGCGGCTAGAACTTGGGTATTTATTGTATGAGGAGGAGCTTCGGTTACCAGACGATACCCTTAACCAATCCAACTACATAGGCTACAGTAGCATTCAGCACTTGGTGGGGAACAATCTGCAAGGACTCTCCCACGCTGAATTGCTAAGGGGAAATCAAAGCATGGGAACCCTGTTGGCTAATCGTGGGTATCCCGCAACGCCTTCGCTTTCAGATCCAGCACCCGCCTTAGGGCAGGCATATTTTAGTGGAGGATATAATACCGCCACCTACAGCTCCTATCAGGGTGGGGTAATTGATGGATTTCAGTTGGAATGCAACCGAACTGGAATTCGGGATTCGATTACCCAAGTTCAACGATTTGCCGATACATTGGCCGTTTCAATCCTTGATTACCTGGGAAGGCATTATTTTTCGGAAAGTATGAGCAGTTATTGTAACAGTTCGGTAGCCACCGAATTCACTCCCGAGGACCTCTGGTCTATACAGCCCAATCCCTTTTGTGAGGAGCTAACACTTAAAACGGACGTAATTGGGAAGGAGTGGGAACTAGAAGGCTATTCCTTTACAGGTCAGTTACTGTTTCAACAATCACTTGGTGAAACCAACTTAATTCGTCTCTCCTCCAGCATTCTGCCTGGTGGTTGGCTGGTGCTTCGTTGTAAAGGAGAAATTCGGTCGGTAAAAACAGTTATCCAGAAATGTGAGTAAGGGTCTTGCCGTCACAATGGATTATTGGGATACCGTTCGGGTTCTTTAAACTTTGTTTTTACGTAAAGAAAAACCGCTTGTTTACAGGGTACCCAAACGAGGTTCTCATTCCCAAAAATCTTCAAAAAATACCGCCAATAGCCGTAATCCGGCCGAGGGGGTATACTTTCCACCTCTATTTGATCCCAAGTGCCTTTCAATTGATACTGGGTCCATAAAATCCAATGGCTTTCGTGCGCATAGAAACCTTTTCGGAAAAAAGGATCGTTAGGATGTCTTAATAGATAGTTTCTACGGAGTATTTTCCGAAAAAAAAGATAAGCAATAATCCAACATACCATGCCACTAGTAAGTCCAATGATCTTCAGGCCAATCTGGTTTTGAGGAAGGAATACGGTGCGGAGTAGTAACACCCCAAAAAAGGTACTCAGCAGAACCGGGGCCAGGTTGAGTCGGCTTGGTAGCTGTTCAAAAGGGAAAAAACGGTAAGAGGAGGGTATTGGTTTTCTGCCCTCCAAAAAATCCAATTCTCGAGAATGAAACAGCAAGTCGGTTTTGTTCGATATTTCTCCCATTATTCGGCAATTATACTACTATTTTTTAATTTTCCCAATAAACATACCACCCTAAACGAAAAAAGGGGTGATCCAGTTAGATCACCCCTCCGCTATTGCATCTATTTTATTGTCTTCGCTTATGCCAAATCGAACCGGTCAAGGTTCATCACTTTGTTCCAGGCAGCAACAAAATCGTGCACAAATTTCTCCTTTGAATCGCTGCAAGCATACACTTCAGCAATGGCACGTAGCTCTGTGTTAGATCCAAAAATAAGATCCACCCGTGTGCCCGTCCATTTTACATCACCGGTAATTCGGTCACGTCCTTCAAAGAGCTCATCGGCACTCGAAACGGCCTTCCAAGTGGTACCCAAATCCAACAAATTAACAAAGAAGTCATTCGTTAATACCTCGGGGCGGTTGGTAAATACACCGTGCTTTGATTGGTCAGTATTGGCATTCAAAACACGCAATCCGCCAACCAGTGCCGTCATTTCAGGGGCAGTTAGGGTGAGCAGTTGAGCACGGTCGATCAACATTTCCTCCGCTGATGTAGAATACTTTGCCTTTAGGAAATTACGGAAACCATCCGCTTTAGGTTCCAATACAGCAAAGGATTCAACGTCGGTGTGCTCTTGACCAGCATCTGCGCGACCGGGGGTGAAGGGGACAGTAATTGAATGTCCTGCGGCTTTGGCAGCTTTTTCAATTGCAGCACAACCACCCAATACAATCAAATCCGCCATTGAAATTTGTTTTGCCCCACCTGCATTGAAGTTTTTCTGGATACCTTCTAATACATCCAATACTTTGGAGAGTTGAACAGGATTGTTCACTTCCCAGTATTTTTGAGGGGCCAGGCGTACTCGAGCTCCATTCGCACCACCGCGCTTATCGGAGCCACGGAACGTGGAAGCAGATGCCCAGGCAGTTGATACCAGCTCAGCCACGCTCAATCCGGAGGCTAAAATGGTATCTTTTAGACCAGCAATATCCTTTTCGTCCACCAAAGGATGGTTGACCTCTGGAATTGGATCTTGCCAAATTAACACCTCAGAAGGAACCTCTGGGCCTAGGTACCGTGCCCGAGGACCCATGTCGCGGTGGGTCAGCTTAAACCAAGCACGAGCAAATGCGTCGGCAAACTGATCTGGGTTTTCATAAAAACGACGAGAAATCGGACCATAAATAGGGTCTTCCCGCAACGCCAGATCAGTAGTCAACATCATAGGCGCATGGCGCTTGGAAGGATCATGGGCATCTGGAACTGTTCCAGCTCCTGCATCTCCTTTTGGCTTCCACTGGAACGCACCTGCAGGACTCTTTGTTAATTCCCACTCGTAGCCAAACAGGTTTTCAAAGTAATTATTGCTCCACTTGGTTGGAGTAGTCGTCCAAGCACCTTCTAGACCGCTGGAAATCGTATCAGCTCCCTTACCGGTTCCAAAGGTGTTTTTCCAACCCATGCTTTGTTCCTCGATGGATGCTCCAGCAGGTTCTGGCCCTACGTATTGGCTAGGATCCGCTGCACCGTGTGTTTTACCAAATGTGTGACCACCTGCAATCAATGCAACTGTTTCTTCATCATTCATTGCCATACGAGCAAAGGTTTCCCGAATGTCACGGGCTGATGCGATTGGATCAGGCTTTCCATTTGGGCCTTCTGGATTTACATAAATCAAACCCATTTGAACAGCAGCCAACGGATTTTCCAAGTCGCGATCACCGGAATAACGGTTGTCACCCAGCCACTCACGCTCAGAACCCCAATATACATCCTCTTCTGGCTCCCATACATCCGCACGGCCTCCTCCAAAACCAAAGGTCTTGAAGCCCATGGATTCCAAGGCGCAATTACCTGCCAGGATCATAAGATCCGCCCAGGAAATTTTATTACCATATTTTTGTTTAACTGGCCAAAGCAGCAAACGCGCTTTATCTAGATTGGCATTGTCAGGCCAGCTATTCAATGGGGCAAACCGTTGAGTTCCGGTTCCTGCACCACCACGACCGTCTTGGATACGGTACGTTCCAGCACTGTGCCATGCCATCCGGATAAATAAGGGACCGTAGTGACCATAATCAGCCGGCCACCAGTCTTGAGAAGCCGTCATCAAATGGTAAATATCCTTCTTCACCGCATCCAGGTCGAGCGATTGAAAAGCGGCAGCATAATCAAACGATTCGCCCATTGGATTGGATAGGGTAGAGTGTTGCCGAAGGATGTTTAATTTGAGTTGGTTCGGCCACCAGTCGCGGTTACCAGTACCACCACCAGCGGATTGTTTAACTACCTGACCGGTAAATGGACATTTGCTCTCACCGTTTACATTATACGATGATTTGCTTGAATGTTTTTCATTTTCCATATTCGAAAAATAACTATTTTGATAAAGATGAATATTCGTGTATCAATTGAAGAAGATTCCCGCAAGTGAATAAAGTGCAAAGGAAGTTGAAGCAAAAGTAACATCCATTTTACACATAATGTTCTGAAAAACTACTTCTTTTTGTTTACCTTTCTTGTACTAAAACCTGCATTGAAGCGCTGAAACTATGTCATTATGAATAAAAAAACTTCTCCAAACCGCCAATTACTCAATGAGGGCAGCCAAATACTAATTGGTAGAAAATGATCGTAGTTTCCGTAATATCTTTGGGCATTTGAAGAACGAACTTTCTAAATCGACGAATACCATGCCAAAAATCAACCTTTTTTTCTCTATCCTGCTCATAGGTTCGATCCCGTTTACGTCAAATGCTCAGCATACTTGCTCTTTTATTCCCACTGAATCGTCTAGAGGGAGTTTCGATTTGGATGCTCGTTGGCAAAAAAGCAACATAACTGTTTCATTTGTCAATGGAACTCCTTTTCTGCACAATAAAGTTAAAAAATACGCCTCTGAATGGTCTAAATATGCCAATATTCAATTTGAGTTTGTAAATTATCAAGAGGCTGATATTCGAGTAGGTTTCTTTCAGGGAAAAGGTAGCTGGTCTCTTTTGGGGAATGCAGCAGCCAATTTTTCCAAAAACATTCAAACCGGCGAAATCGAGCCGGGGCGCGGAGGTATTTCCATGAATTTTGGTTGGTTTAACCATACTACTCAAGAGGAAGAATTTGCCCGCACTATTTTGCATGAATTTGGGCACGCCCTCTGTCTGGAGCACGAACACAAAAACCCAATCGCCGGAATCAAATGGAACCTGGAGGCTCTGCATCAGTACTACCTGAAAAATGATGGCTGGTCCCCCAATGAGGTATACCACAATGTGTTAAAACCAAATTCAGAGGATCAAACCAATGGTGAGTATGACCCTTGGTCGATCATGCATTATCCAATTAGTCCCAACCTCACTCTAGATGGCTACGGGGTGGATTGGAACCGGGCACTTTCTCCCGGAGATATTAAACTTATTGGACAACTATACCCAAAGCAACCGAACCAGCCATTTATTTCTACAAAGAGTTATTCCCATTTAACCACCCTTACCGCTGGTGAAGGTCTCTGGAAATTGGTCTATTCCAAATCAAGCGATCCTAGTGGCGAGACATGGATGACTTCTCCCGAGTTTCCAGCCCCAAGCGTGTTTCAAAAATGGGGCGAACAGTATCAAATCACCCATCTTAGTTACCTAAATGACCAATGGCAAATTGGGTTGCAACAACTCAGCAACCAACCTCCACAACTTTGCCTGACGAATACTGATTTTCCTAAGGCCGACCTTTTGAATTACGGAGAGCAAGGGTACTCCGTGGCTTGCCTTACCTTTGGTCAAAAAAAATGGGTCCTCGTTCTTTCCAAAGGCTACAAAAACCAATTTGTTCATACCAGTACAGAGTTTCCAGAAACTCAAGTTGAAAAAAAATGGGACGAATCGTACCGCATCACCTCTTTGCAATTTGTGGAAGATCAATGGTGCCTGATCATGCAAAAAAACACTGAATACCTGGGACAAACGTACCTACTTTCGACGGAGTTCCCCTCTTCAGAGATTGAGGAGCGGCAATCAGAAGGGTACGCTATTACCCAAATAGGGTATGGTGCTGGAAATTGGTTGGTCGTACTTTCCACCGGGACACCCATCGCGGAACAAAGTATTCTGACTACCTCCAAATTTAAGTTGGACGATATTAAACAACGATTAAAGCGTTGAGAATGTAGACACTTCTTTTTGATAAGTTGCCTCTACAAATGAAATCCCATACTTAAAATAGGATTTTTCCAGGATTTTAAAACCAGCCAATTCCGCCAGTTGGTCGGACTTACGAGTTAGATTGCAGCCTCCGGCCAACTGTCTCCAAAGTGGATTTATGAATTGTTGAAACGCTGCCGGAACACTCCTAGGGGATTGGATATGCTCTAAAAGGATCAGTTTACCGTGGGGTTTGAGCCACTGGGAAAATTGAACCACCGCCTTCTCCGAGGCAGGAATGGTACACATAACAAGCGTGCAGACAATCGCATCCAATGACTCAGTTGCAATGTGCTGAAGCAGGGTAGGGTCCTCCCACCCGACATTCAAGAGCTGAATTCGGGTTCCAGCCAGGCTCTTTTCCCGCTTTTTCTCTGCCAATTGCAACATTCCGGAAGAGGGTTCAATTCCAATCACCTGAACTGAGTTATTGTAATGTTCAAAATTAACCCCCGTCCCAACCCCAATCTCTAAAACGCTACCGGTTAATCCTTTTAATAATCGGCTTCTTCGCGCATGTAAATGCGATTTTTCCAAGCCTTGCATGACAAAATCATAGCAATTGGAAAAGGAAAGAGAAGTACACATAAATCGATTGATGGAATCCTATGAAAACGTAGAGGCTGAACGCCCAAGAATAGAGAAAACTGTGGCATGCAAAATCGCAATTGGCAAAAATATGAAAAAGGCAATTAACCTGCTTAACTCATGCGCTAAGCTACTATTTGTATAAGGATGACCTTTTAATCGAGAATGAAACGCACTGTACGGTAAACCAAAAATATTTCCCATCAACATCACTTGCATCGCTGACAGTAAAATCCTTGCCTTTTTGGCTCCATACTCCCGTTCCACTTCCTCGTAGGCAATCCGTTTAGGTACGCCCCTTTTAACTGCAAAATGTTGCGCAAACAACAAGGCTTTGGACTCTTCCGCCAGTATAAAATCATTAGCACCACTTAGAAAGGCCTGAATTTCCTCATTGTCCATCCCCGCTTTCAAGGCCAAATAGGCATGTGCATACGAGCATGCAGGACATTCATTGACTTGGGTAACCGCCAATTGGATCCGCTCTATAAACAAAGGATCCACCAGCTGCTTCTTCTGATTTTGGATCAATTGATATACTGCCGATGAAACTTGAACCAACGTTCTATAAAGTTCATAGAACGAAAAAATCCGTTTATAACCCGTCTGGTTTTGGAGGTATGTGGGGATTTGAATGTTTTTTTTCATAAAGGAAAAGGCGTGAAACTATCGTTACAGGATACCTTTAAATAAACTGTGAAGTTAAATGTCTTTTTTCTCCGTAATTGGTGAGTTAAATCACCTTCAATATTATTTTTATTTATCGATTAAATCCTACAGCTTGATCAAGGTAGAAAGTTGCAAATAAACGCCTTGGATCAAGTATAAACTACTACATATTTAAGCAGGAAAAATTAATAAAAATCATATTTTTATTAACATTAAACTATTGAAAATAAACATTTTAAGAATTATAATCTTCTTTTTTACCCTCTTTTTTATTTATCTTTTTTTGATAAAATGTCCTGGTTGTGGCGGGTTGGCTGCTGCACCTTTGTCACCAGAAAAGGAAAATACACCGCTATACAACACGATGTTAAAGATATACATTATGGGACAACAGACGACTGCGACGACCCTCACGACTCCC
>CANHDG010000119.1 GCA_947459365.1 Saprospirales bacterium | reverse complement strand
TCCCAGTGGTCAGCTTGGAAGCAGCTGTTTCAGCACGACCAGCCATCGCCCTTTTTTCTGCTGGAGGTTCTGTATCAAAGGAATGGGCACCCAAATTTGCCGAAAACGGGACGGTTGTGATCGATAACTCCTCTGCTTGGCGGATGGACCCGGATAAGAAATTAGTAGTTCCGGAAGTAAATGCTCACGTACTAGATAACAACGATACGATCATCGCCAATCCTAACTGTTCTACCATTCAAATGGTGGTGGCGTTAAAACCATTGCACGACAAATACCAAATCCGAAGGATCGTGGTAAGCACCTACCAGTCCGTAACGGGCACCGGAGTAAAAGCGGTGGAGCAACTGATGTCAGAACGCCAAGGAACTGAGGTGGAAAAGGCTTATCCTTACCAAATCGACCTGAATCTGCTGCCCCACATTGATGTTTTTACTGAAAATGGCTACACCAAAGAGGAAATGAAAATGGTCCTGGAGACCAAAAAAATAATGGGCGACGATCAGATTCGGGTTACTGCAACTACCGTCCGTGTTCCGGTTATGGGGGGGCATTCCGAATCAATTAATGTAGAATTTGAACGTGATTTCGACCTAGCAGAGGTCCGACACCTGCTTTCAGAAGCACCCGGTGTAGTACTTCAAGACGATCCCACGCAGCTGCTATACCCGATGCCCCTGACCGCGCACGATCGCGATGAGGTCTTCGTAGGCAGGCTTCGCCGAGATGAAAGTCAACCCAACACCTTAAATATGTGGGTAGTAGCCGATAATCTTCGAAAGGGAGCGGCCACTAACGCCGTTCAAATTGCAGAATATTTAGTTACTCAAGGTATTTTATAGAGAAAAATTTAAAAAAGTCTAAAGCTGGCTTAATTTTGCCGGCGAATTTAACAGCCGCTAGGAATTATTAACGAAGATTAACAGCACTCATGAAGAACAAAGTCGTTATTTGGGGGACCAATGCACAGAACGAACGCGTATTGATTGCCTTGGAATTAAAAGAAGCAGAGAATCGCGTGCAGTTGTACGCAATACCTGAACCACTTGCCACGGAAGAGTTTATTGCCAAACTAAATGAAGAATGGCGGGACAACAATGCAGAGGTAGCCTTCCCAGAGGGTTGTACTATCCTGACACGTGACCTGTCCGTTACAGAAAGCATCCTTCCAGATGACCTGAAAGCAGATCGGCCAGATACTATTTCTCGCGCTCAAACAGAATGGCATTTTATCGTGTTATCTGGTAAATTGCACCGATCTTACCAAGAAGAACTCGCTGAACTCAAAGAAAAGGTACAGCAATTAAGCGAATTTGATAACGGCCTCTGGACTACCCTCAAAGGATTTTGGGATAAAGTACAAGAACAAAGCCGGGATCGCAACCTGTTCCGCGCGCATGCCAATGACCTTCGTGATGGGGTAAATGCCCTTTTCAATGAAATGAAAGAAGTGCGTACTAAGGCTGAATCGCATTTTCAAGAAGCCTCCGCTGCCATCTTACAAGAAGTAAACGAGAAAATCGCTGACATTGAATCCAGAATCGAAAAGAGTGGCAATAAAATGCACATCATTTTCGAAGAACTGAAAGCAATTCAGGCAAAATACCGCGGTGCTAAGCTCAGCAATGAACACCGCTCCAAAATGTTCGACCGCATCGATGCTGCATTTAAAGTAGCAAAAAATAAGCGCTTCGGATCAGAAGTAAACGAGGGTTCTGCACTGGATCGCCATCAAAAACGCCTCCAGGGCTTGCTCGAAGCAATGAACCGAATGCAAGATAGCGCCCGTAGAGATGAAAGTGAATTGGATTTCCAACGCAAACGCGTAGCCTCCAGCGAGGGTCAACTGGAAGCCCAAATTCGCCAGGCAAAAATTAAAATGATTGAAGAACGCCTGGCCTCCAAACAAGAGCGTCTGGCCGATATGGAGAAAACCAAGGCGGAAGTAGAACGGCAAATTAAGTCAGTGTCCGATCGCGAAAACCGCAAAAACAAAATGGACGCCGCAAAAGAGAGCGCTAAATCCGAAATCGCAGCCATTACACACAAACAACCTGAAGACTCTGGTGCTGAAGAACTAAATGTACCTGCTACCCAAAGTGTCATGGATGCCCTCACCACTGTATTAGGTGAGACATTCGAAGACGTAGCAGATACCGTAAAAGCAGTCGCCGCAGTTGTTTCAGAAAAAGCAGAAGAAGCGATCGAAGAAGCAAAAGCTGCCGCAGAAGAAGTCGTGGAAGTCTTAACCAAAGACAGAAGCGAGGAAGCACCTGCTACCGAAGAAGCTGCTCCGACAAAAGACGAGGAACAAAAAGACGCATAATAAAAGTACCTTTTTTAAAAGGAAAATGCCCGAATTGGTATGTTTATTCCCTGAAATAAAGTACCTTTGCGGGCATTTTTATTGAATGCTGAATTATTTTTTATCTAACTAATTGATATTCTAATGTTTGCAATTGTTTCCATCGCCGGTCAACAATTTAAAGTTGAGGAGGGTCAGCAGATCTTCGTCCACCGGCTGGCAGCGAATGAAGGGGAGAATGTTACCTTCAACACTGTTCATTTGATTGATCAGGACGGCAAAGTTCGCATCGGCGAGCCAAATGTCGCTGGTGCCAGTGTAAAAGCTTCCGTTATTAGCCACGTTAAAGGCGACAAAGTGATTGTTTTCCACAAGAAACGCCGCAAGGGCTATCGGAAGAAAAACGGCCACCGTCAAAGCTTCACCCAAATCAAAATCGAAAACATCGCGGGATAATTCACGTATCCCACCAGTTCATCACCTTTAACATTTTAAAAAATGGCTCACAAGAAAGGGGTAGGTAGTACCGATAACGGCCGCGACAGTAAAAGTAAACGTCTCGGTGTTAAATTGTTCGGCGGACAAAAGGCATCCGCTGGAAATATCTTAGTTCGTCAGCGCGGAACCCGTTTTCACCCAGGTGAAAATGTATATATGGGTCGTGACTTTACTTTGCACGCTGCAATTGATGGAGTTGTTACCTTCAAACGCAAGAAAGATGACCGCACGTACGTAAGCGTAGAAGTTCCTTCTGCCGCTCAAGTATTGGAAAAAGTTGCTGCTCCTAAGAAAGCAGCTGCTCCAAAGGCAAAAGCTGTAGAAGCTGCTCCAGCTGCTCCAGTCGCTGCCGCAGAAGAGGCCCCTAAGGCTACTAGTGGCAAAAAACCAAAACTCGATGACTTGAAAATCATCGAAGGTATCGGTCCAAAAATTGAAACTCTTCTGAAAGAGGGTGGAATCAATACTTGGGCAGAACTAGCTTCTGCTGAAGTAGAGCGCCTGAAGGAAATCCTCGATGCCGCAGGTCCTCGCTACCAAATCCACGATCCAAGCACTTGGCCAGCACAAGCGAAATTTGCCGCTGAAGGTAAATTCGACGAGCTGAAAGAATACCAAGATATGCTGATCGGTGGACGCGATGTTACTGAGTAATAAAAGTCAGATCTGAGATAGGGCCTTCTCGCTCAATCAACTGATAAAATAGGTTACAGCCCTTGTTTCGCAAGAAATAAGGGCTGTGCTTTTTAGTTGTTATTGCCCAAACATCCCAGGCCCAAACCGGACCAACCATACGACCGCCAGGATTCCTGTGGCAACCGTCACCCCTCGCATAGCATCTTCCCAACGCCTCCGCTTGTACAAGTTGATCAATAGAACATTGATCGCAATTGCAACCAACGCCAGCGTCCGTTCCCTGAAATTGCTCGACAAACCTTCTCCGCTGGCAGCCCCCTGGCGCTCAAGTAAGCTAAAAAGGGCCAAAAGCATCCCATACAAAGCAAGTGGCATCAACACCCCCGGAATAAATCCGGTCATAAATCTGTTTTTATTTAACATAGTTGCTCAATTAACGCGTAGTTAGTCCGTTATTTACCAATTCCGGGATGGCTTGGTAGTTGGTTAGATCGTGCATGGATGGAACCACCGAAATATATCCGTGTTCCAACGCCCACTCATCCGTATCTTCCCCTTCGTCTTGTTTCACAAAACGCCCAGTCAGCCAATAGTACGGCCGACCAGAAGGATCTTTTCCCTCTACAAATTCTTCAATCCATCGTCCCTCACACTGCCGACAAACGCGAATTCCTTTGATCTCAGCTGCGGGTAACTTCGGAATGTTAACATTCAATAAATGCCCATGCCGAAAGGGATGTTCCAAAGCGTAGGAAACTATTTTGGAAGCCCAGTGCTTTGCTCCGCTAAAATCAGCATTGAATGAAAAATCCAACAGAGAAAACCCAATGCTGTCGATCCCTTCCAATGCTGCCTCCATGGCCGCCGACATTGTCCCAGAATACAAGATATTGATCGAGGAGTTGCTACCATGATTGATCCCAGAAAGACAAAGATCTATCTTTCGATCTTTTAGTAGGACATGCTTGGCCAATTTTACGCAGTCCACCGGGGTGCCAGAACATTCCCAAGCCTGGATTCCCTCAAAAACATCCACCTGTCGAAGCCTCAATGGATCGTGAATGGTAATCGCATGCCCCTGTCCGCTCTGTGGCGAATCGGGAGCAACAACAATGATCTCTCCAAATTGAGCGGCTACTTCAACCAAGGCACGGATGCCCGGTGCAACAATGCCATCATCATTGGTTACTAATATAAGTGGTTTTGACATTGGACAAAGATAAGAACAAGGCATCATACCGAGTGGAACAGCTCATTAAGTATTTGTTTAACCAAAGAAAACAAGTATTTTTGCAGGGACTACGCACCATTAGAGAATGCTTCCCTTGTTCCTCAAAGGGCAACTGGTTAGCTAAAGGGCAATGTAGGCACTATTTCTCACTCCAAAATTTAACCTTTTCACCAACTTTTTGACCATGAATCGTACTTTCTGCTCTTTTTGCTTGCTTATGCTGGGGACGAGCCTCGCAGCTCAGAAAAATGAGGGGACCACTTACTTGGTATTCAACCCTGCTAATATGAGCACCCTCGAATTCCGGTCCTCCAATGCCTCTGGTTATCCCACTATTTCACAAGTACTACGCCTCCGAACGGCAGCGGATGAATATTATTTTCTGGAAATGGGGACTGGCATCTACTCTTCCATGGTTCCCGATCAAGCACAAAATAGTCAAAATTTTATATTTACCGACCAACGGATGAGCGATCTGAACAACCGTAAATCGGTGTTGCAAGTGGTCCAACCAGCCGGAGGGTACGCTGTAGTGTCTCCGGTGCTCTCCGTTACTCGAACTGTGTACAGCGGAAACTTAATTCTTTTGAACGGAGCCGACTTTTCTTTAATGGTGGATAAAGTGCATTCCACTCGTGGAAATAATGTGGCTACCCCAGGTTCCCTGCGAGATGTGCTTTTTTTAAATGTTGACAAAAAGGCCTGCAAGCAGGTGTTCACCTTCCGCCGAATCTCTGGTTTGCCCGGCTCTGAAATGGTAGATTTTGACTTCATACAAGGTATAGGTATTGTTGGTGAACGGGTAGGCCGGACCACCGAAGAAATGAAGCTCAATGAACGCACCCTTCTCTCGATCGATGGAAAATCCATTGATGAATTGATTCAATCAGATTGTGGGTTTGCTTTTACCGAAACGGCCTCTAAAAATGTTCCCACCAATACCGGTACTGTAAACATTGGCCCCAAAGTGGATGAGTCCTCTTTTTTCGGAAATGACCTTAGCTCTAAAGGGGTGATGATCTCTGCCATTAGCAACCATCCGATCGCAAACTGCGGTAAAAATGCGGAGCTGGGATACCATGTTGTTCAACCTAAAGAAACGATCTCTAGTATCGCGCGCTTTTATGGCCTGAGCCCTCGACAGATCATCGACTGGAATCAGATTGCCAATCCTAACTTAGTGAGCGTTTGTCAGGAACTTCGCATCCTTCCACCTGGAGCAAAAGCAGTTATTCAGGGTAAAAATCCAATTATTGCAGCTCCCGCGATGCCTGTTGCCGCAATTGTTGCCAAAACTCCGGTATCTAAAGTGGATGTTGTACCCGCCTTAACACCAGCCGTCCCAAATACGACGTTAATCCCCGGTCAAAATGGACGCTTCTACAGTGTGCAACCCGGAGAAAACCTATACCAAGTAGCCAAGAAGTTTGGCTATACTGAGGATCGGCTACGAAGCATGAATACCCTGCCTGTAGCAGGAGATGTACCACTTCAAGTTGGCCAACTCTTGAAAATTTCAGATTGTGAGGAACAACTATCCCCCATTCCGAGCTCTAATGGCGTATCTAGCACGCGCTCTGCAACGTTTTCTGGAAAGGAAAACCCCACCATGGTGCTTCAGTCGGCGCCTATTTCAACTGAACCCATTCCCTCCTCTACGGCTACTATAGGCTCATCAACAGTATCTGTACCAGCTTCAACCAATAACTCCACGTTTGTCCCACTCACCGGTAGCTCTACGGCTCTGACCCTGACGCCCACTACCCAGGCCTTCCCTACGCCCAAAGAACCTTTGGTGTATCAGGAATACAAGGTGACAGTGAGTGAGTCTATTCGTAGCATCGCCCTTAAGAAAAAACTAGACCCAACGGAGCTTGGTTTGATCAATGGACGCGCTGTGGATGAAATCCTGCCAATTGGAACGAAAGTAATGCTCCCAGTTTACTAAGGTCCTCTTGGTAACGTTCTCCCCCAACTAAAAGCGGGCGTGCAGGGAATACCTTGCACGCTCGCTTTCATTTACGGAGCATCTGTTTTGGTATTGATAGCAGGTAGGAATCCATCTAAAAACGGGGTGTTATACTCATCAAAGTTGGTTTACGGTGAAGTATCAGCAGTTGTGTAGACTTGTTGTTCTAGATTATTTAGTGGGTATTCGAGCGCAAAGATCAAATTTGCGGTATACATGTTTCCTCTCCAAAGAGTAGAGAAGTTATTATTTACCTGCAAAGCCCCTTCCAGCGATGGTTTTAGTTAGGGAATAGTCAGTGAGCTCTGGATCTATTTTTTTCATCTCTGAAACTGTGATCTGTCTTTGACGATTGGGGGCCCTTCTAAGGAAAAGGGGAATAGATCCCCGTAAGATGCGTTCAGCAGCGCTCTAGGCTGGAAAAAAATGGGCGTACACCAGGTTCAACTGGATACGCCCGAAGAATTCCATGTTTACTAGTACATCAAGCAAAAATGTCCGGTTTCGTTCCGGGCTTTATTGCAGAGGAAGACTAGGTTTTCATCAGGAAGGGGCGACAGTCCATTTTCAGGACTGCCGCCTCTCGTCATTCGTTTTGCATTTTAGTAGATCTTCAGCCTACTTTCTATAGACAATCAACTTCCGGACACCGACCATTTGTTCGGAGCGGAGGCGAATGAAATAGGCGCCTTCTGGAAGGGATGCAACATTAATATCAACTCGAATAGCTTGTTCTGCCACTTGAGAGGAAACCACTTTTCCAGCGAGGTCCACTACTTCTACTAGTAGGGTCTCTGTCGGGAATTGACGGAATACCAATTGAGTTACATCGCTGGCTGGGTTCGGGCGGAGCACCATACCATTCATCCAAGTAGGTTCTTGAACACTGCTAACCGTTTTCACCTCGAAAGCAGCTGACTGGAATTGGCAACCATTTGCATCGGTTACAACCACGGCATAGAAACCTGCGGAAACATTTGTTAAATCTTCCTGATTGCTGAGCGGATTACCATCCTGCGTCCAAGCATACGTGTAAGGACCCGTTCCTCCTGTTACGGAAAGATCAATGCTGCCGTTTGCTTGTGTGCCAGAAGCGTTAACGATGCTTGTGCTAACACTAATTGGTGCAGAGATGACTACCTCAAATGAGCAGGTACCCACATTTCCTGCTTGGTCTTTGAACTGGTACGTTTGTGTAGTAGATCCAACAGGGAATTCTGAGCCACTAGGCAATCCTGCCGTTTGTGCCCAGTTGCCACCAGCTAGGCAGTTGTCAACTGCGGTTGGTGCTGCGTAATTCACGATGTTCTCATAGGAACAGTACGTAACGGAAGCTGGGCATGTTAGAACTGGAGCCATTTCATCCACTACTTCGATCGCGTAGCTGAAAGAGCTGGAGTTGCCAGAGGCGTCTGTGGCAGTAATGGTGATGTTCTGAGTACCGATCTGGGAGCAGTTAAATGTAGCTGGGCTGAAGGTAATCTGATTTACAGCACAGTTATCACTCGCTTGTACCTGAAGGGCATTAATGGTGGCAGTTGCGATACCGCTCGCGTCTAAGGTCAATACATTTTCGCTGGCGCCTACGCTTGGTGCTTCCGTATCAGTAGAATTGACAACCGCGCTTGTGGTAGTGGCACAACCATTTGCATCCACCACGGTCAAGGTATAGTTACCAGCCGGCACATTGGATACGTTCTGGCTATTGGAGCCATTGCTCCAAGAATAGGAATACCCAGGAGTTCCTCCGCTAATAGTGGTGCTCACTAGACCGGTTGGGTCGGTTGGGCAGATTGGCTGAACGATACTGGCGACGTCGGAAAGTAGTGCAGTTGGTTGACTAACTTCTATGCTGGCGCTTACTTCACAACCATTGTCATCGGTTATTTGTACGGTATAAGTACCTGCTGCCAATCCGGTTACGGATGGGGAAGTGGCACCATTACTCCACAAGTAAGTATAGGGAGCAGTGCCGCCGTTCAGTGCAACCTGTACGGATCCATTGGAAAGGCCAAAGCAGGTAGCATCCACACTGGTTGCAACCGTCGCAATCGCGCAATCGAATGAAGTTACGTTAACAGATGCCACGCTTGTACAGTTGTTTTCGTCGGTCACGGTAACGGTGTACTGACCAGGTGCTAATCCTGTGATGCTAGGAGAAGTCGCTCCAGTGCTCCACTCAAATTGATGGTTTCCGGTTCCTCCTGTAGGGAAAGCGGTCGCAGTACCATCATCAACGCCTGAAGCGGTTACTGGTGTAGCAGTTGGGTTTGCTTGTAGTTGTATTGGTTCGTTGATGGTAAGGATAAATGATACCAAACAATTGTCTGCATCTGATACCTCCACCGTGTAGGATCCTGCCACCACGTTTTGGATAGCGTTGGTGGTTGCT
>CANHDG010000118.1 GCA_947459365.1 Saprospirales bacterium | reverse complement strand
TCCCTCCATTCCGCACGGAAAAATCAGGATTCTGTTTACTCCCGATGAGGAAATTGGGAGAGGAGTAGACAAAGTAAACCTAAAAAAACTAGGTGCAAAGTATGGGTACACCATAGACGGAGAAACCGCAGGAAGCATTGAAAATGAAACATTTAGTGCTGATGGAGCCACGCTAACCATAACAGGTGTCTCCTCTCATCCAGGTTTTGCAAAAGGCAAATTGGAACACGCCCTCAAGATTGCAGGTCGAATATTGGCCAAATTACCTAATAAATACGCACCTGAACACACAGAAGGGAAGCAGGGATTTATTCACCCCACTCATATCGAAGGGGGACTTGAATCAGCAACCGTTAAATTTATCCTGCGCGACTTTTCAGAGGGAGGTTTAAAGCGGTTGGCAAAGCTGCTTCAAAAAATAACCGATGATGTGCTGAAGCAATTTCCAAACTCCAGCGCTCAATTACAGGTGTACGAGCAATATAGAAATATGAGCAAGGTGTTAAAGCGGCATCCTCAAGTGGTAGACAATGCCCTGGAGGCCTTGAGAAGAGCTGGTTTTAGCAATCCCGTCCAAAGCTCTATTCGCGGCGGAACGGATGGTTCCAGGCTCTCGTTTATGGGTCTGCCTTGTCCAAATTTATTTGCTGGAGAACACGCTTTTCACTCCAAACAGGAATGGGTATCCGTTCAAGATATGGAAAAAGCCTCTGAAACCATTGTTCACCTCGCAACCGTTTGGGAGGAGCGCAGCTAACCCTGCCTACTTTAAGGGAACCCTCCGCCAAATGACGGTTTTTTAGGCATTTTTGCACCTAAAAAACAATTCTTTACATCTCTTTTGGCAAAGAAATACCATCTTTGCGGCGCTTAAGAACAAAACAAGTTGAACGAATGCTACACGAATTCAAACTGCCGTCACTCGGGGACGGTGTTACCGGAAAAGTAACTGAAATTTTGGTAAAAGCCGGCGATCAGGTAAGCAAAGAGCAAGTGGTAATCATTGTTGGCACCGATAAAGTGGACGCCGAAATGCCCATCGATACAGACGGAGTGATCCGCGAGATTTTAGTAAACAAAGGCGATGATGTCACAGAAGGCAGCTTAATTCTACGGATGGAATCTTCCCCCGTAGCAGCAACAGCGCCTGTTGCTTCAGCGCCTGTTGCATCAGCATCTGCTTCAACTGCGCCTGTTGCACCTGCATCAGTCCCACCTGCACCTGCCGCCGCAACACCCGTTGCAGCACCCGTTGCAGCCACTGGAGGTAGTTACGAGTTCAAGCTACCCTCCCTGGGAGATGGTGTAACAGGCAAGATCACCGAAATCTTGGTCAAGGCCGGAGACACTCTCCAAAAGGATCAAATCATAATGGTGGTCGGCACGGATAAAGTAGATGCAGAAATGCCGATTGATCAAGCCGGAGTCGTCGAAGCAGTTCTAGTCAACAAAGGCGATGAGGTTACTGAGGGTACTGTCGTTCTAAAAATGACCACGAGCGGTGCTGTAGCTACCACTAGCCAAAGCACAGCCAGTCCAGAACCCGTCGCTACCCAGGCGACTCCTGTAGCCGCCAGCCCAGCTCCCAGCCCAGCACCGTCCAATACAGCTGCCCCCTCCGGAAAAGGCAGCCACCGGGTATCCCCTTTAGCACGTAAACGAGCCAAAGAACTTGGCGTCAACTTAAATGAGGTAAATCCCGCTCCTGGTGCCTCCCGCGTTAGCTACAAGGACGTTATCGCTTTTGTAAAAACCAAACTAGAAAAAGGTAGCTCTGCAACGGTGTCCTCAGGAAACAGCCTGGCCGCCAAAACCTTGCCCAATTTTGAAAAATTTGGATCCATCGAGCGAAAGGCGATGAGTAGAATCGGGGTTTTAACTGCTGAAAACATGCAGTATGCCTTCAATACGATTCCTCATGCGTGGATTTCTGAAAAAGCAGATATCACCCGCCTGGAGGAGCTGCGCCAGCAATTCAAAGAACAAGTAAAGAAATCAGGGGGGAACTTGACCACTACTGCAATTGTGACAAAAGCGGTGTGCCATGTGCTCAAGCAAATGCCGCAATTTAATAGTAGCCTTGACACTACCACCAACGAAGTGATCTATAAGCAGTTTTATAATATTGGCATCGCGGTAGATACCCCTCGTGGATTACTGGTTCCCGTAATTCGAAACGCGGACCAAAAATCACTCACCGAGATTTCGGTGGACCTCACAGAAATCAGTACCCGGACCCGTGATGGGAAAAACAAACCCGATGACCTGGATGGCGGCACCTTTACCATTTCCAATATCGGAGGCATTGGCGGAACCAACATGCTTTCCATCGTGAACTGGCCGCAGGTGGCCATCCTGAGTATGACGGCCGCCACCAAGGAGGCCGTTTGGAATGAGGCAAAAGGTCAATTTGAGCCTCGTTTGATGATGCCAATGACCATTGGTTGGGACCACCGGGTAATTAATGGTGCAGATGCCGCACGATTCCTTGTCCAACTCAAACATTTATTGGAGGAGCCGTTTGCAGCTTGGCTGTAAATCCTGCTTCCTTCCGGACCGTCTGGTGAACACCCGTTTCACCAGACGTTTTTTTTTAGGTACCCAATGGTTGATCCCAATAATTTTTGAGTTCAATCCGCTCCGCTTTGACATCAAATCCAATCTTCAAATTGTCCAAGTGGTTGCTGCTGGTCTTGACCAAGCCAAAAGCTAGGTGATACCAACGGATTCTCCCCTCGTTCATCAGTTCTTGCAAGGGTAGTTCCAGGTATTTTTTATCCCGGTGAAACAAAAACACCCCTTTTAACCGCCAGATAATTTCTGCGGCTATCCGTCGTTCTTCCAGTTGATTTTCACTTGAGAGCGTACTTATTTCCCGTTCATACCGCTCTAATTGCTCCTTCCAACGGGTGTCTGCTATCCGTTGTCGAGTATCCCATTCAGGGTAACGCTGCGGGAATAACTGCATCATTTGCTCCAAAATCCCAATTGCATCCAGCTCTACGCTGTAGTTTAACCAGTTTCCATATTTATCAATTTCAATCCACTTCAATACCCGATCTAGCGTTAATTCCTCATACACTAAATCTAAATAGCGCAGGTCGGAATGAATTTGGAAGGCACGAAGCAAGGAACCCAAAAGGACAGCCAGTGTTCCCCGTTCGCGCTCAGCCCCGGCGGCAAGTTGTTCGTACTGGGGAATTAAAGAGCGACTCACCAGGTTGCTTATAAGGGCCGCGCTAAGCCGTTCTTCCGTCCAATTGGACGAAAAGGGCAGCCAATACTGTATTTCTGACAGCGCATCCAAGTCAAAGAGGCTATTTTCTTCCAGGTTTTGGACTGAAAATGGGGTCAATTCCAACCAAAGCAGCTGCCGTTCTCCGGCCAACTCCTCCAGAACACGGTCAGGAAACGCTAATTTGGGATCTGGATAAGCCTGGTAAATTCGTTTCCAAGCCTTAAAACAGGTGGCCATCCTTCTTCTGAGTTCCAAGGGAAGCGGGCGACGAACATCCGTGTACGTGCGACTCTTCTCCAACTCCTCCCAATCTGCCTCTAATGCGGCGACCTGCTGCACCCACACTTCTCTGCGAATGTTCTCTTGCATGGTCGTCCAGTGGTCCGCTCCAAACAAGTCCATCACCCATTTTTGGAGCAAGGCCAGTGCATCTAGGTCTCGATTAGCTGATCCGGTATTTAAGGCGACTAAATTCCCCTGATCCTCCAGTTCAAACCAAGGCAATAAAAGCGAATCCGGCAACTGAAATTTCCCTTCAGTGAGCAGTAGATTGGGTAAAAGTAATTCGATCCCCAACCTAGGGAGGGATTTTTCAGGATCGATGGGATCACCGGGGCGGGTTAAGAACGCATGACCAGCCAAACAAGCCTGAAGAATCCGCATAACAGAACGGCGGACATCCGTTTTTTGTTGATACTGCCTTGCCTCCTCCTGAACCTGCTGATTTAACTGCTCACAGCGCAGCAAAAGCCGCCAGAACAGGTCCTCCCGAAGCAGTTCCCGCTGTTTTTCAGGGGTTTGACGCGGGTTCGCCTCCACCAATAAGTCCAGCAGGTCGCTGATTTTGCCCCCGAGGTCAAAATCACTGTTGCAGATCAGCTGGGCTTGTTGGTCTTTTATCTCCAACCGCTCGAGCCAAACCAGTTTTCCAGCACCACAAAATTCCAGGATGAGGCTATCGCCGAACACTGCCATCGGGTGCAACCGATTATTCAATTTATACAAGGCCTCCATGCTTCGAAGCAACAGGGGGCGGTACGCTTCGGTAGCAGGCTCCAGCAATCCCGTTTGAAGGATCGCATCAAAGGGCAAGGCATTGTATAAGTCTTGCAAGGAGGCTGCCAAGGCCTCCACCACAGAGGCTTGATTGAATTCTCCTGTCTCCGTCGGGCATTGGGGTGGGATCTGCAGTTGATAAGCCAGCATCCGGTCGAGGTACAACCGGATATGGTTGAGTCCGGAGGGCGTACCCTCCAACCAGCGGCGCATGATGGCTTCCGTTCCCTCCCGTTTCAAGAACGAAAGCAGGAGCAATTCATACAATTGTGCCGACTGAGGATCGATCCGTGTTCGAATTTGTTCAGCATGGTGCCAGGCGGCAGCCACATTTTCCAACAAAAAAGCATCCCTGGCGAGCAACATTAACCGGTGAAACTCCGAAAGTTCCTCCAGACTAACGGCCACCCCAGATTCTACTTTATGTTGCGGAAGTCCTGCCTCCTCATTAGGTAAGAAAAAAAAGGGCCGACGATCAAGAGGAAGCTGCTGGTAATTCGCCAAAAAGGCAGGCCTCCAGTCTGGCCGCATTTTCCCCTCTTGGTCCAGTTCTTGCAAGAGCCGATGTACTCTGGTCCTTAGATCTTTTCGTTTTCGAAAAAAATCAGCACTGGATTCCACCGAATAGCCCAAGCGCCCGTATTCATCCTGCAATTGCCGAATTGCCCTTGAAAGCGGCTCATCAGTCACCAACAATCGAATCAATTCAAGCAGCTCCTGCTGATCAACGCGCTGCTCCAACCGCTCGAGCCGTTCCTTCAAATCCTCCAAAAACAGAGGGATTCGCTGTTGGTAACTCGACTGAAGCAGGGGCTTTTGGAACAAGTTTAATAGAGATAAAGCAGACAACCGAATCTGTCGTTCCTCCTGAGGCCCTAAAATCCCCATGCCCTTTTCTGGAAACAGAGGAAAGCCCTTCAGTTCGGAAGGTAATAAACTGGGCTCCAGGCGCAGCACTGCCACAAAAAAATGTGCTGGCCGAAGCCTTTTTTCTCGCTTCAACTGCTCTAACTCTACCTGGGTTCGGTACCAGCTCATATATCCTTCTGAGTAGAGGACTACTACCCAATCCATCCATTGAAACGCTGTTTCCTCCAAGTTCAAATCCTCCCCGGTTAGAAATTCCAATGGAAGAGAGGGCGCCAAACGCAGCATGGAAGCCTGCAGTTCTTCAACCAGGTAATTGAATTCGGGCTCCACAGAAAAGTAAAGCCGAACAGGTTGGGAATCCATAGGTAAACTACTCATTCGAGGCGGAAAGACGTTTGGAGGCTTTTTTCACGGCAAATAGAATCAAGGCGGCAAAACCAAACACGCCCACTGCCCACATCCACCAGTTAATCCCTTGTTTATAGACAGCCAAAAACACAATACCAGCCATTAAGATAGTTGGCACCTCATTCATAGCCCGGTAAAACAAATGAGAAGGTGCCCCTTCGGCACTTGCCAGTAGGCGAATATGGCCTTTACAATAATGGGTGTACCCACTTAACAGGATCAAAAATAAAAGTTTGATATGCATCCAGCCTTGGGTCAGCCACACGGGTTGCAGCGACAACATAATGGATCCACAGATCCACGAGATCCAAACCGCTGGAACGATGATGATTTGGTAGGCCCGTTGCTCCATCAATTGGTATTGTTTTTCGAGAATGGAGCGGGAGGCATCCTGGAGTTGGCGTGCTTCTGCATGGTACACCATGATACGAACCAGGTAAAAAATACCTGCCATCCAAGAAATTACTCCAATAAAGTGCAGCGATTTAGCCGCTTGATACCAATATAACATAAGAACAAAACAGTTTTGGCTTGCAGTAGTATATTTGTGATCCTATTTGCGGGTAAAGGTACGGGAAAGCCGACGCTTATTGGAACCAGCACTATGCTCAATACCTACAACGATTTCAGGCAATTTTACAACCAGGTCCTTTTTCCAGAACTAAAAAACCTGGAACGCCAACGGAGACAAGTGCTTCGCTTCCTTTTTCTGACCACCTTGCTCCTGCTTTTACTGCTCGGAGTAGTGCTTTACCTTCAAATTTTTGTCATCACCCTCTTGATGGTTTTGGTGGTGGGATATGCCCTTGCCTTGGCGTATTTTAAAGTGGAAACCTATGTTCAAAACTTCAAACCCAGGATTCTGCGCTTAATCCTGGACTTTGTGGATAACAGTGTGCACTTTAACGAACTTCAATATTTCCCAAAAGAAAAAGTGCCGCTGAACGAATTTCTGGCCTCCAGGCTCTTTCCTCGTGCGGATGAATACAAAGGCGAAGATAAGATCACGGGAAAGGTTCGCGAAACCCCCTTTCAACTTTCTGAACTACGGGTTGCCGAATTTTCAACAGTCCGGAACCAATTAGATCCCGTTTTTCGCGGTATTTTTCTTCAAGCTTCCTATCAAAACCCAGCGATGAAAGGCAGTCTGATGGCCCTTCCGGATCAGCGAAAAAAATTCTTACAGCGTACCGAACGTGGATTTCATCTGTTAGGTGGCCGAAAACAAAGCGGTTTCAGTATCCCGGAGCTGGAAACTTGGTATAATTTGTACTGTACGCCTGATTTCCCATTTGAAAACGCGTTTCCAGTTGAATTTCAGCAACTATTACTTGATTTCCGGTTGCGCAACCAGGTGGACGGCCAAAAGCGGGAGGTCTATTTATCCCTTATCGGAAGTCAATTGTACCTCGCCATCGAACAGGAACGCAATTTGTTTGAACCCTCCCTTTGGAGTCCCACTGTTGATTTTGCACAAGCAAATGCCTTTCACGAGGATATCCAACTGCTCCTTCAGCTGATCCTTCAACTGGATGTTTTGAACTAAGCCAACCCCAAGTGCAAGTACAACTGACGCGCTAGTTCTTGAGTGGCAGCTGATGGCCTGGAAGCAGTCCCTTCTAGTTGAGCAGGCACGATTCCACGGATTGAATTGGTTAGAAAAAGCCCGTTTAAAGAATCCAACTCCTCAGGTTCCAACCACACCTCCCTCACGGGGATACCCAAATCTGAAACTTGTTCCAGTAAAAAGGCCCGAAACACCCCAGCCACACATCCTTCCGACAAGGCGATCGTCCGAAGCTCGGTACCCTCCCACCAAAACAGGTTGCTGCTTGTGGCCTCCGCTACTCGGCCCCTTTCATTCAATAGTAAAGCATCGTCCCAACCCCGCAAGCTGGCCATCCGAGCTGCTTGCACATACCGAGCAGCATTGAGCGTTTTGAGTCCTGAAAAGGTATCAATGGGCAGGCGGACCTCTTCACAAATCCCTAAACTGACCGTATTATTTGGCCATTGAAATGCCTCCGCATCCAGCGGAACGGCGGTCATGCTATACCCTACTTCTGTCTGTGTGGGCGCATACCATCCACCCGGTTTCCGCCAGACCGTCCAACGCAGGCGGACGGAACCCGGGAATCCCCTTTGAATTTGTTCCATTATATTCTGGGAAGTCCAGTGAGCAGGCCATTGCATTCCGAGCAAAACCATCCCCATCCGAAGGCGATTCAAGTGGTGATCTAACAAGAGAGCACGCCCCTTTACCACTCGAATGGTCTCAAACAAAGCATCTGAGTAAAAGATTGCCCGGGAAATCTCTTCGAATTCCTTTGGAACCTCCCTTAAATAGTGATCATTCAGGTACATCATGGCTGTTGTCGGGTAAAAAAAGCTAAAAAAGTTGTTTGACAAGGTTTAAAACATACTTCGAACCCAGCTTTGTTTTTCTATTCAACCGGATAAGAATGCCAGTCGTGAGATTTGGTTCGCGCAACAAAGGTACTTACCTTTGCTACATGTCCACTCGTCTTGTTTTTTTCTATGTTGCCCTCTTTTTATGGAGTTGCAACCCCGCACGTCCCAAATTTTACCCAAACCCTGCCGCGCCCGGCTTCAACGCATCTGGCTCTGATTCAAAGGCTATTCAATTAGCGGATGAAGTTATGCAGGCGCAAGGCGGCCGCGGAGCCTGGGACGCACTGCGCTACCTTTCCTGGGATTTTTTTGGAAGAAGAACCTTGCTTTGGGATAAATTCACCGGCAACGTGCGTATTGATTGGAAACAACCCAAGCAAACCGTCGTTGTAAATATTCAGACCGGGGCCGGTAAGGTTTGGCTTAATGAAGTGGAACAGCAAAATCCTGATACCCTTCAGAAGTACCTACAAATTGGCAAGAACGTATGGATCAACGATAGCTACTGGTTGGTAATGCCCTTCAAATTGAAGGATACTGGCGTTACATTAAAGTATCTGGGCACGAGCAACACGGAGGCTGGAGCAACCGCAGAAGTACTGGAACTCACCTTCGCAGGGGTAGGTGTTACTCCCGATAATAAATACCAGGTATGGATCGATCAACAATCGAAACTGGTCACTCAATGGGCCTTTTTTGAGCGGTACGATGATTCAAAGCCCCGGTTCACCACCCCCTGGGAAAACTACCAGACCATGTCGCCTATCCCTCTTCAACTCTCGAGCGAACGAGGTGGAGGTCGGAGCCTCTCCCCTATTGCCACCCCTACCAGCGTACCCAAAGGCATTTTTGAACAATTGAAATAAGCCACTATCCTATGCAACTATTAGACGGAAAACAAGTATCCGAAACCATTAAAGCAGAGCTGGCTGTAGAGGTCAGCCGATTAACGGCCGAAGGAAAACGAGCGCCCCACCTGGTCGCCGTTCTGGTCGGCGATAACCCTGCCAGCGAGGTCTATGTAAACAATAAAATTCAAAGTTGCCATCAGGTAGGCTTTCGTAGTACCCTCATCCAACGGGATGCAGCCACCTCCCAAGCCGAATTACTTGAAATTGTGCAACAGCTCAACCATGATCCCGAAGTGGACGGTTTTATTGTTCAGCTTCCACTCCCTAAGCACATTAACGAGGAAAAAATAACGCTTGCCATCGACCCCAAAAAGGATGTGGACGGTTTTCATCCAGTAAATTTTGGTCGGATGGCGCAAGGAATGCCCGCCTTTTTACCCGCAACGCCTTTCGGTATCCTGGAAATCTTGAAGCGATATCACATTCCTACT
>CANHDG010000117.1 GCA_947459365.1 Saprospirales bacterium | reverse complement strand
GCATCATTTTTGATCAAAAGATGCCCTTTTAAGTGTGTTCCTCGTGAAGGGCCTCCCAAATGGCTCTTTCTACAGGACAGAGCTTCTCCAGCGGTTTATTAAGATCCAAGTCTGTTTTTGTCATCAAAGAGGGCTGAGCCATGAACTTTGGTTGACTGCCCAAATGATCCTGTGCTGCATGTACCAGGAAAGGGTGGCAAAGGTATACCGTTCCAGCACTCCCGGTAGTAGCAAGCGGATCTACTTTGATTGTCTCCTGTATTTTTTTTGCCAACTCCATGAAAGACAAGCCTTGGGATCCATGCACTTTCAACAACCGGGCAACCTCCCGGTGCGAGCCAGGTAAAAGTAGGGTAGGAGCATCCATTTTTCCCACATCCGAAAAGAGGAATAACAATAGCAGACCTCTTGCTTTAGAGTTCAAATTGATTCTCCACTCCAGGTAATTGGTTGGATCTGTTCCCGGGAAGCTGGCATCCACGTGCCAACCGGTATCGGTGGCAAGTGATGAAGAAGGAAATCGAATTGGGAACGAGCCCATGCTTTCTTTGCGTTGCCAATTATCTTTCCCAACTAATTGGTCAAAAGCGTCTCGTAAGACTGGGGTGTTGGCCACCTCCAGAAAGACTGAATCGGACCTTTCCCCAAGTCGGATTACAGGTTCTGTCCAGGTGTTTCGGTCATTTCGATCTATCGGTAATTCTTTCCATAAGATCGTTCGAGCCTCTTCTGCTAAAGTTTGGGAAAAGGCATTTTCTATTTTTACAAACCCCTCTTGAATAAATTGTTGAATTTGTACTGGAGGGAGCATACTACAATTGAAGTTGAGAGATTAGCGTTGTTATTGGTTAAATACAAATTTCATCTAAACCAAATCAATTATATTTTCTGCTCCTCGGATTCCGCTGGCATAGGCGCCATGTGCGGTTCCTCGGTAATCTCGGTGCGTGTGTTCGCCCGCAAAAAAGACAAGATTTTGGAGAGGCGCTGCCAAGGTGTCAAAATCGGCGGAACTCCTGCCATTTGTAGCAAATGAATAGGCGCCATAGGAATAAGGCTGTTGTCCCCATTTTGTTCTTCTAAAGTGCGTAGGATTGGGCAGGTTATTACCATAGATCTGTTTTAAATGCTGCATGATTTCTTGGATAAGTTCATCCTCCGTTTTGGATTCTGTGAGGTTGGCATAATCTCCGAAGGCGAAGGTCATCAACGCATTAGCAGAGGTGTTCTTTTTAAGATTGAGGAAGTAGTTGAATTTCCCCTTGGTTTGGGGCGTGAACCCAATATATTGGAGAGAGGTATCCCAAAACGGTTGATCCCAGACCAATAAAAATTTATTTACATTGCCCATTTCTGTATGGAGAATGGCTTCTTTTTTGGTGGTGGGCAATTCGGGTGTGAAGGCAATCGTCCCTTTTTTTAGTACACCAAGTGGGACAGTCACCACTGCAAAATCTGCTTCAATAAGAGCTCCATTGGCAGTTATTTGGACCTTTTTTTCTGCGTAATTCAAGCTGGTTACCACTTGGTTTAATTTAATTTCTAAACCATTTGCCAGTTGATCCGTTAATCGATCGTAGCCATTTATTATCAGCACATCCGCTCCTTCGTATGCCTCATCATCCTCAAAGTGTACAGAGGACAGGTCAGAAATATCTGCTCCGGTATCAAATTCAAGGTAAGCAGAGAGCATGTACTTCCAGAGCGGGTCATTAAACTGTGTGGGATAAAGCTGTTGAAATACAGACTGGAACGATTGTATTGAGGTGCCTGCATCTTGAACGGCCTCTAGAGCATCTGAAAAGGCGTCTTCTGCAGCGCTGAGCACATTGTCTTGGTAGGGAACTCCTTGTTCATTGAATACGAGCACCTCGTCATCTGGTGTTACCATGCTGGTTGCCCCGGCCTCGTAGGCGAGCTTCGTGAGTGGATTTCCGTTTGGACCGTGAATCCAGCTTGCACCTTCATCAAAAGCGATCCCTGTGCTTCGCTCGGTGCGAATACGACCGCCAATTTGGCCTTGTGCTTCCAGTACCTGTACTGAAAATCCAGCCTCTTTCAGGTGTTTGGCGGCAGCCAAGCCAGCGATTCCAGCACCGACAACCACCACCGACTTTCCATTAGGGCGGTTCGGATTTGGATCTTTTGCACAGGCTGAAAGTAGAGAAGGAAACATCCAGAGAACAGGGAGTCCTTTGGCCGAAGTTTTAAGCCATTTTCTTCGTTGCATAGGAATGAATTGGTTGGTGTAGGAACTAGGGTTTGTAGGTATATATTAATGGAAGGATAAAAAAAATCCGATGAACGGGGGGCATCGGATTTTTAAGTTTTTACAGATCTAGAAGTAGCAAGGTTGGATCTTCGATGAGCTGTTTGACTTTTACGAGGAAGGTAACGGAAGAAGATCCGTCAATGACCCGGTGGTCGTAGCTCAAGGCCAAGTACATCATGGGGCGGACGACAATTTGTCCATCTACCACTACTGGGCGGTCCTTAATGGCGTGCATCCCAAGGATAGCGCTTTGAGGTTCATTGATGATAGGGGTACTCATCAAGCTTCCGAATACGCCACCGTTGGTGATGGTGAAGGTGCCCCCTGTCATTTCATCCATGGAAAGCCTGCCTTCCCTTGCTTTTACGGAGAGGTCTTTCAGGGCAAGTTCCACTTCATGGAAGCCCATACTTTCCACATTTTTCACAGGAGGTACTACCAAGCCTGTGGGGGTTGAGATAGCGATGCTGATATCTGCGTAATCGTGGTAAATAATATCTTCCCCGTCGATAAATGCGTTTACATCGGGCATTTCCATCAATACCTTGGCGCATGCTTTTGCGAAGATCGACATGAATCCTAATTTGATACCATATTTCTTCACGAAGGCATCTTGGTATTTTTCGCGGAGTGCCATAATGCCACTCATATCCACCTCGTTGAAGGTGGTAAGCATGGCGGTATTATTTTTGGCGCTGACCAGGCGTTTAGCGATGGTACGGCGCATTCTACTCATTTTTTGACGGTTCTCTACCCGAGAATAAGGGGATGCAATGGCGGGACTGTGGGCTGGTGCAGCGGGCTTATCTGCTGCAACTGGTGCGGCAGGTGCACTTGCCGCTTTTTGGGCGTCTTCCTTGGTGATACGACCATCTTTGCCTGTGCCAGTCACTGTGGAGGAAGCAATTCCAGCTTCTGAAAGTATCTTGGAAGCGGCTGGGGATGGATGCCCTGAAGCATAGGAGCTGCTTTTTTCAGGAGCGGCTGTGCTGGGTGTTTCTGGAGCGGCGGCTGCAGGAGCGGCTGCCTCACCCGCTACGGAGGTGTCAATTTTTGCAAAGAGGGCCCCGATTTCCAGGTCATCTCCTTCTTTAGCTACCCAGATCAGTTGACCTGGTTTATCAGCAGAAATTTCCTGATTTGCCTTTTCTGTTTCAATCTCGCACAAGGGTTCATCTAGAGCTACGAAGGAGCCATTTGGCTTCAACCATTTGGAAAACGTTACGCTACTGATCGACTCACCGAGATTAGGTATTTTTAATTCAACTATTGCCATGTTATGTTTATTTAAAGCTGCGCAAAATTACATCAAATCGAGCCATCAACGAAAATATACTCAGCGTTTTTCTTGAGGTTGATAGGAAAATAGTTGAAGGGTGGCGGTTCCCTTTTTTCCTTCGGAGCTTATCCACAGATCACCGTTTTTTTCAAAAGTAATCCCTTCTGGTTGTGGAAATAGCTGTTTGTCCAATAGTTCCACTGAAAGTACTTGTCCAGAGGTATAGTCAAGCACCAATAGGCAGCGCAGTGCACTGGAAAGCACATATACATTTGAAATGATGGGGTGAACCGCAATTCCAGAGGGACTGAAATATTTGTTCTTTTCTTTTGGTGGCAAACTGAGTTGGTCGTTGATTTGATTAGGGTCCAAGCTGTAAACCGGATGACTGCTTAGCGAGTGGGTGGTACGGTCAAACGCCCAAATAGTCCTTATAATATTGCTTGCAGGGTCTTCTTTGCAGGCTAGCAGCAATCGATTTGTGACGGGATCATACCCCAATCCTTCTAGGTCATGTGATTTATCCAGGCCTGTTTGGTACTGTTGAACCGATGGTGTTCCGGACTTCCAGTTGGTAACTTCGTATAATTTACCGTTGCTTTGAAGGGCGTAAAGGGTATCGCCCACCCATTCGACACCCTCAAAATCTCCTTTTTCTCTAAAAGGAATGGTTTTTTCAACCGCCAGATCTTCCTTGGTATTCAAAAGGTAGATTTCACCTCGTTCATCGGAGATGGCGCAGAGTCGAGCAGGGGTAGAGAGGGCTCCTAGACCCGAAATTTCTTGCAGGAGGCTGTCCTTGAGGGGAATAGTACGGCTGGGCTGGCGCAGTTGGTAGGGGAGGGGTTCTCCAGCGAAAAGCGGAATCGAATCTTGTTTGGCTTGTTTTCCTGAACAGCCGGTTGTGGTGTATAGGAAATTCGAGAGCAATAAAAAAGAGGAGAAGAGGGCTTTTGTGCGCATACAGAATGGATAGTTCTTTGCAACAAAGAACGTTTCATTTCCTGTAATATTCGAAATTTACTCTGGAAAAACTTCAATTACGTGGTTTTTAACCACCAAATCACTGAATTTTCCTTTAAATCGTGTAGCTTTTACAATATGGTTGTCGATCCAATGGTAATTGCCTCCTCTTGGCTTTCCAAAGACAATTCCGTGGTAAAGAAATCCATGTTGTTTCAACCAACTCTCGGTAATCGAACGATGTTCTTCTGTTCTGCTAGTGAAGAAAAAGATGATATGGCCCTCTTCAAACCACTTATTTACCATGGAAAGTGCATCTGGATAGGGAAGAACCGTCCCCATCCGTTCGGGTTCTTCATTAGGAACATCATCACAGATAGTTCCATCGATATCGATTAAGAAGTTTTTAATATGGGCTGGAAGGACTGGACTTAGTCGCTCTCCTTTTTCATTGAATGCCTCGCTCAGGGGTGTGGAAGTATCAGTGGATGTACTCATGGTGTAAATTTTACGCGAAGTTAAGGAGTTTTTGGAATTAAGGATTTTTGATTAGGTTAATTTCTCGCTAATTGCTACTTTTGCGATCTATTTTTTCATTTTCATTCAACAATATTCCAGATTCATGGGAAGAGGAGATTTTAAATCCAAGAAAGGAAAAATCCGTCGTGGTTCATACGGTAATTCCAGGCCAACCGGTGCTAAATTGCGCGCTGCAAAAAAGAAAAAGGCAGCTGCCGGTAACTAAAGAGTAATTCAGCCCGCTTCGGTGTACACCAGCGGGCTTTTTTTTAGGTAGGCAGTTGGTTTGTGGGTAGTAGTTTCTTTATTTTTGTATTCAAAATATTGAAATTCAATATTTTATATTTTTTTAGCCTCCTTGTTTTGGTTCATTTTAAAAAATTGACCAATCATTAAAGCTTCTTTTTTACCGATCACCGGTTCAAACTATCCGTTCAGTGCAGTAATTTGAATGAAGGTAGAAATAAGCAATCTGCATCTTCTAGCCATTTGTACTTTTGGGTCGAGGAAGTAAATAAGAAAGACTTCAGATCTATTAGCAATCTCCAAAATCTTCATAGCCGTCGTTGGGCTACTAATCCACCCCCATTTTCTTTTAGTTTCGTTGTTCGTCTGGAAAGGATCCCTTTTGCTCTTTTCTTGTATTAATCTGCATTTGATCTATTTTGAAAAAGTTCGTTTTATTGGCTTCCAGCTGTATGCTCTTCTTTTCGGTGAATGGGCAGAGCATTGCTGGTATTTGGGAATCGGTGGATGAGGTTAACCAAGCACCGGTCCATTACATAGAGATTTTTGAACAGGGTAATTACACGTTCGCGGGTAAAGTAGTGAAATCTCTGAAATACGCACCGCAAACTCCCTGTTCGCTTTGTCCAGGTGATTTGCGCGGTCAGCCTATGGTCAGTCTTAGGGTACTGGAAAAAATGCGCCTCGAAGACGGTTACTTTAAGGGTGGCAAACTCCTCGATCCTATAAAAGGAAGGTGGTACGGTTGTGAGATGTGGTTAAAGGAGGGTGATCCCAATACCTTGGTGGTACGGCAGTATGTAGGACCTCTTTTCCGTACCGTCAACTGGCGGCGCGTGAATGAGTTCACGATGCGATAAAGGGTCTTACTCTAAGTATTGACTTATTTCCTACTTTACTTCTAGGACCTATTTTTTTCTGTCTTTGGTTGGACCTGAAACAGGTAGAACCCATCCATCTCTAAGTCGTCCGATGGGCATAGTTACCCATCGACGACTTTTTTAGTTTTAACGTTTTATCCTTGGTTCCAGGCGTCTCTTGGTTCACTCATGGACCAAGCTGCTCCGGCATTCTCAATGGCATTGAACATCGGAAGCCACTCGGATGGACCAGCTGATTGGGTAAGAATCTCGTGCCTTCTCATTTTCAATATGATATCGAGTGGATTAATTTGTACCGGGCAGGCTTGCACACAGGCATTACAGGTGGTACATGCGTGTAATTCTTCTGGAGAGATCCGGTCGAATAATGATTTTCCATCCTGGAAGCTGGCTTTGGTTTGTTGGCCGCTGTCCAATAGGTGTCCAACCTCTTCTGCACGGTCTCTGACATCCATCATGATCTTGCGTGGGGACAATTTTTTTCCTGTTTGATTGGCGGGACAGGCGGCGGTACAGCGTCCACATTCGGTGCAGGTGTAGGCGTCCAGCAAGTTTTTCCATGAAAGGCTGAACACATCGTTTGCTCCAAACTCAGGTAAATCGGCCGAGGTGCCAGGTTCTGGTTGTTCCAGCCCCATCATGATTCGCACTTCCTTCTGCACTTCAGGCATGTTTTCCATCTTACCTGCTGGCTCCAACCGGGCGTACCAGGTATTGGGGAAGGCAAGCAAAATATGCAAATGCTTGGAGTACGGAAGGTAGCAAAGAAAGCCAAATACAATCAGCAGGTGGGACCACCAACCAAGCCGCTCTACTATCACTAAGGAGTGGTTGTCAAAGTGACCAAACAGGGCGGGGCCCAGCCAGCTACTTACCGCAAAGTCACCGGTCAATGCGTAGTGGGCATCTCCTCGGAGTTGGAGGACCTTGTCTGCTCCATTCATGGAGAAAATTGCGGCAATGAGCAGAATTTCCAGTCCAAGGATTAGGTTAGCGTCTTTTACTGGAAACCCCTTGAGTTCTGGTTTTTGGAAGCGGCTGATATGGAGCACATTTCTACGAATTAAAAAAATGATCGTAGCGATCAGCGCCAGCACGGACAATATTTCTATAAAACTAATAATAAAGGTGTAAAAAGAACCGAGGTAAGGGGCAAAGAAACGATGGGTACCAAAAATACCATCCGCTACAATTTCAATTAATTCAATCTGGGTGATGACAAATGCCACGTACAATGCCAAGTGTAGCAGGGCTGGAATCCAATTCTGAAACATTTTTTGCTGTCCAAAAGCCACGAGTAACATGTTTTTCCAGCGCAGGCCAGGATGATCCTGAATGGCTTCATCTTTACCAAGCAAAATATTTCTGCGTACCCGACTGAACCCGCGGTAGGCGATCCAACCCGCAGTAGAAGCAACTAAAATGAATAAAACAGACTGTAACATAAAAAAAATGGAATTTGGCTGCAAAGTACAGTGATTATCCCTGAATTTTGCAGCCTCATTTCTTATTTGGAAAAATTATACGCAAATCATGCAGATATTGGATGATCGCCAGATACGGCAAAAAATAAAAAGGGTGGCGATCGAGATCATCGAGCGCAATTTTGGGGAGCAGGAAGTAATCCTCGCAGGATTAAACCACAATGGGCTTCATTTTGGTAGGTTATTATTGGATGAGCTACAACAATTGGCTCCTTCTGAAATGCGATTTAAATTAACGGCTGTTCATTTAAACCCAGCAGATCCATTGGAATTTGAGCCTTATGTGGACTTGCCTGGCGAGGCGCTGTCAAAGAAAAACGTGATTATTGTGGATGATGTGGCGAACACAGGTCGAACTATTTTTTATGGAATACAACCTTTTTTGAAATTACTTCCTAAAAAAGTCGAGGTAGCTGTTTTAGTGGACAGGAAGCACAAATCCTTTCCAATCAAGGCTGATTATGTTGGGCTGGCGCTTTACACTACGTTAAAAGACCACATTGATGTCCAGATTCGGGATACCGAAAAAATGGCGGTTTATTTGCATTAAGTTGAGGAGCGTCGGCTCTGGATTGCTGGTTATTTACCTTTTTATCTTGTTTTATTCATGTCTGTAAAAGAGCGCTTACTATTATTCATTCTTGCTGCCGTTAATTTTACCCACATCATGGATTTTATGATCATGATGCCCTTGGGGCCACAGTTTATGAAGATTTTTTCGATCACTCCACAACAATTTGGATTTGCTGTTTCTGCCTACAGCATCACGGCGGGTTTGTCGGGGTTTTTATCTGCTTTTTTTGTGGATCGCTATGATCGAAAGCGGGTACTTTTATTTGCCTACATTGGATTCATCCTCGGAACCCTCTCTTGTGCGATTGCGCCAGATTACTATAGCCTGGTGGGAGCCAGGGTTTTAGCTGGTTTTTTTGGAGGAATGATTGGAGCACAAGTTTTGTCTATTGTGAGTGATGTCTTTTCTTACGAACGCAGGGCGAGTGCGATGGGAGTTTTGATGACAGCCTTCTCTTTAGCTTCGGTCGCGGGGGTGCCAGCGGGTTTGTGGCTAGCTTCGCACTACAGTTGGCACATGCCTTTTCTCGCGATTGGATTTTTGGGGATTGTGATTGCGATTGCTATTTTTTGGTATGTTCCGGCAGTCAATGAACACTTGGAAAAGGCCGTTCGGGTGCAGCCATTTCAAGTCTTGAACACCATCTTTAAGAGCCCCAATCAGATGAAAGCCCTTTCGCTTACGATTGTCTTGATGATGGGACATTTTAGCATTATTCCGTTCATTGCGCCCTCTTTGGTAGGCAATGTGGGTTTTGCCCAAGACCAGCTCTTTTTAATCTATTTGGTAGGAGGTGCATTTACGATTTTTACTGCTCCCTTGGTGGGTAAATTAGCGGATGCAAAAGGCAAATACCTGGTTTTTGTTGTTTTTGCAGTGGCTTCGCTATTGCCTGTCTGGCTGTTAACCAATTTAACCGTTGTGCCGTTGTGGGTAGTTCTGACGATTGCCGCTTTATTTTTTATAACCGTCAATGGTCGGATGATCCCTACCCAAGCCATGGTTTCTGGAGTAGTTCATCCTCAACAGCGTGGAGGTTTTATGAGTATCAACTCTTCTGTTCAACAATTATCCACAGGTATTGCGGCTAATATTGCAGGTTGGATGGTGGTAGAAGG
>CANHDG010000116.1 GCA_947459365.1 Saprospirales bacterium | reverse complement strand
TTCTCACCGTATTGTTTTTTAAACTGGTCTTTTACGCGGTTGCGCCAGTTGACAAGGTTGGTTACATCCACTTCAACGAAGGAGGTCACGTGTGGGCTGGTGTGCTTGCTCATCACCATGTGATCAGCTATCAGCTTGCGCATCCGATCCATTTCCACCACTTCTACGTTCCCACTGATGGAAACGGCAGGAGCTGTCGTCGGAGCAGCTACAGGCGAGGGGGTTGGAGCAGGTGCTGCGACCGGGGTGGCTGTTGGGGCTGCTTTTCTGGTTTGTACGTAGTCCAGAATATCTTTTTTGGATACTCGGCCTTCCGCGCCCGTTCCCACAATTCGATCCAGTTCAGCACTGGAGATGCCCTCTTCTTTAGCGATGTTTCGGACCAGCGGGGAGTAAAACCTGCCTCCAGTGGTGATCTCGGCAGCAGCAGCGGCGGGTGCTGGCACAAAAGGCACTGCAGGTGCGGCGGTAGGTGCCTCCTGAATTGCAGGGGAGGCAGCAACAGCTGCTGCACCAACGGCAGTCTCAATGATGGCAATCGCCTGGTTGATAGGGACAATGTCGTTCTCTTTGTAAAGCACTTCTACCAGGACGCCAGCAACCGGCGAGGGAACCTCGGAGTCTACTTTGTCGGTGGCAATATCGAGTACGGGTTCATCGAGTTCAATCGAATCACCCGGATTTTTGCGCCACTTTAAAATGGTGGCTTCCATGATACTTTCGCCCATTTTGGGCATCACTAATTCTACACGAGCCATGTATAAGTGTATTGTTGGTTAAAGCGGGGCAAAGTTACGCTCAAACTGCGATTATTGGTGCAAGCAGCGTTGATTTGACAAAAAATTGTAGAACTTTGTCTCTAATTGATATGTTGCTCTCCTTAGATTTTCTCCAATTTCAATCAGAATTACGCCTAAAGGTCGATGCGGGTCAAAAAAGAGTTTTTGATCCGATCCGAAAAAAGAACCTGGTACTCACCCCGGAGGAACTACTGCGGCAATTGGCCTTGCAGTATTTGCTAAAAGGGAAAGCGTACCCATCCAGCCGAATCCGGACAGAAATTGGCATTCAAGTAAACGGAATGCCTCGGCGTTGTGACATACTGGTGTTTGATGGACAGCTTAAACCTTGGCTTTTGGTAGAATGCAAATCACCCAAAGTAGCACTTTCCCAAGCCGTTTTAGAACAAGCCGCCCGTTACAACCTCAGCCTTGGAGTACAGTACCTTTGTATTACCAACGGGCTTCAGACATGCTGTTGTGCGCTGGACAGCGAAGCGGGTACGTTCTCGTTTTTAGACGATTTCCCAGCTTATCCCGGTCTTGGGTAGTAGGGCTACCGTTCAAATACCCGTTCCAGTACCTTTCCGGTGCTCGCACTGGGCTCCATTATCTTCAAAAAGGCAGAGAGCGTAGGCGCAATATCGCTAACAGCTGTCGCCTGATAGGATTTCCCGGCTTTGACCCCAGCACCATACCAAAGTAGTGGCACGTGGGTATCGTAGGCATAGGAGGATCCATGGGTGGCGCCCCCATACAAAAAGGCTTGATCGTCCGGATGCCAGTTGGGGTCCAGCTGAAAAAACAAGTCCCCAGAACGTTTCGGGTAGAATCCTTTCCTCAAACCGGCAATATGTGGGATGTCGGCAGGCAGTGTCAGGATATCGGATGCTGAATACACACTGTACACACCGGGCATTTTTTGGATATAGTCTTTGGCTGCTTTAAGAACCAATGGAAGTTCCAATCCGAGGCTATCGATGGATTGGTGGTTAAGCCAGATCATTTGGTTCATCACACTGTTGACCAATGGGAGTTCAGTCGAAAACACGCGCTTGAAGTATGCTGTTAGGGCTGAATCCAGGGTGCTTTCTGGAAATACATCGGCTGGGATTCGAATATCTTTTAAGTGGGCAGGCGTTTCTCCCCCACCGTGGTCGGCGGATAAAAAGATCAATACTTGGTCTTTCCCATAGCGTTGATCGATAAAGTTAAGCAGCCTTGCGATTTCCCGATCCAGTCGGAGGTAAATATCTTCCACCTCTTCGGCGTGGATACCAAACTGGTGTCCACCGTAATCGGGGGCGGAGAAGCTCAGCGCTAGCAGGTCTGGAATATTGTCCTCCCCTAGCTGCATTTGCTGGATGGCTTCTAGGGCGAAATCAACGGTGAGGGTATTGGCAAAGGGAGTAAAGCGGATGACTCCCAGTCCCATTTTTTTGCGGATAGCTGGAAGATTGTGCGGGAAGCCCCCGGTAAGGCTGACGGCATAACGGCCTCGGTCGTATTTTTTCCAATCTGCAAAACTTTGTTCATAAGTCACCCCTGGCAGGCGGTCCCAGACTTGGCTGCAGTAGGTTTCGGGTAGTTTACGGTTGTTAAAAGCTTGGACCCATTCTGGGAGCCCCAAACTATCGGGGTAGTAGGAGGAAGTAATCCAATTACCGGTTGGGTCGTCAAACCAGTAGCTGGCATTGGGGATATGACCTGCGGGAAGGATACTTCCCCGATCTTTTATGCAGATGCCCACTACTTTGGATCGGAAATTGGTGGCTAAGCGGAGCTCATCGGTGACCGTCGTGCTGAGCAAAACGGAAGGGGAATGCTGGCCAGATCTGCCCTCTGCTCCGACGGTGCGGTAGCGTTTATCGGAGGTAACATAGCGTTTGGCATTCCACTCGGGGTCCCACCATTCGTTGCCAATAATTCCATTTCCAGCTGGCCCCGTTCCGGTGTAAATACAAGCGTGCCCGGGCGCAGTGTAGGTTGGAATATAATCGTAGTGGGTGTTTTCAAAAGAGAGTCCTTCCTTTAGTAGCCGGTTGAAACCATCCGTTCCATACTGGCTGGCGTATCGATACAGGTAATCATACCGCATTTGATCGATGGTTATTCCGATGACCAACTTAGGTCGGCTGGGCGCTTGGGCGGCAAGGGTGCCGGCGAATAGCCAAAGTGAGAAAAAGGTAGTTAACAGACGCATGATCAAAAACTGGAATGGTGTAAAAAAAACAGGCTGTTTCGCTGCTATTGGAGGAACAAATAAGGCTCCAAATAGTTACGAAACAGCCTGTTGAAGCGTACGAAAATAGGTTTAGAACATTTCTACGCCAGCGAAGTGGAAGGCGGATTCAATGGCTGCATTTTCATCGCTGTCGGAACCGTGAACGGCGTTTTCTCCTACAGAAGTGGCGTACTTTGCACGGATGGTGCCAGGAGCAGCATTTGCTGGATTGGTGGCGCCAATCAGGTTGCGGAAGTCTTCTACAGCGTTGTCTTTTTCTAAAATCGCTGCAACGATTGGGCCGCTGCTCATGAACTCACATAGTTCGCCGTAGAATGGGCGCTCGCTGTGTACTGCATAGAATTCGCCTGCTTTTTCCATGCTCAATTTGGTCAGCTTCATCGCTACGATGCGAAAGCCAGCTTCGTTGATCATCTGAAGGATATTGCCAATATTTCCTGCGCGAACGGCGTCAGGCTTAATCATTGTAAAGGTACGATTAACAGACATGCTTTTTAATCTTCGTTTATTTGTTGAAAAATAGGCTGCAAAGGTACTGCAAGATTTTATTTCAAAAAGCATCTGAAAGCCCTTCCTTCAAAAAATAATATCTTGCAGGGTAGTACAATACCCGTTAATTACTATTATTTTTGCCCCTGTTTTGAGCAATATGCAGATTTCATCGGAACTTAGGGCACTACTTACCTTGCCTCGAAATGTCGCTATCGTCTCCCACCGCAACCCGGATGGAGATGCTATTGGCTCTGCCTTGGCGATGCGTTTTTACCTTGAACAATACGGGCATAAGGTACACGTGCTATTTCCTTCAGATTACCCAGAGGAGTTTGAAACCTTGCCTGGTGCAGGAGATTCTCTGATTTGGGATATTTCCACAGAGGAGTGTAAGCAAGTTCTCCAAAAAAAGGAGCTGTTTGTCTTGCTTGACTTTAATGCCTGGAGTCGGATTGACCGGATGGGGGAGTATATGCGGCAAATATCAGCCAAGGTCTTAATGATTGATCACCACCTTTATCCGGAGCCAATAGCCGATTTTATGATTTCGGATCCGGAGGCAGGCAGCACCTGTGAATTGGTGTTTCAATTTATTCAGGAAATGGGTGATAGCCTCAAAATCAACCCGATGGTGGGAGAGGCAATTATGACGGGCTTGATTACCGATACGGGCTCGTTTAAATATGCCACCAGCCCCGAAACGCTTCGGATTGCTGCTTCCTTAGTCGAACGAGGAGTAGATTTGACTTTGGTCCAAGATCGGATTTTTAATTCCCAAAAAGAACAAAACCTGCGGTTACTGGGCCATTGTCTGGTTAATCGAATGGAAATATTACCTGAGTACAAAACCGGTATTATCTGGTTGTCCAAAAAGGATTACGACGATTTTAATATTAAGCGGGGAGACACCGAAGGGATTGTCAATTACCTGCTTTCCCTCAAAGAGGTCCGGTTGGCGGTGTTCATCCACAATCAGCCTTCAGTGGTCAAATTGAGTCTCCGTTCCAAAGGAAACCTGGATGTCCAGGAAATTTGCCGCAAACATTTTAATGGCGGTGGTCACAAAAATGCCGCTGGCGCCTATTCGTTCGATAGCTTAAAATCTACACTTCAAAAAGTAAAGGATCTTTTACCGGTGTACAAAGAAGCCATCTACAAAAGTTAACAACAGAATGAAGCAACTTATTTTTGCCTTATTGCTGATCGTAACGGCTACGTCGTATGCGCAGCAGACCGCTCCGGTCATTACCAAACATGGGTACCGTTTTATCCATCACCTTCAAAAAGGAGGGATAAAGCCCGTATTTGAAGACGATATCATGGTACATATCGAGGTGTATGTCGGTGATTCCCTCATGCAGGCTTCCCGTAAATTCGCTCCTGATGGCTACAAAACAGACCTTCCTCCCGAAGAGGAGTTCAATAACAGCCCTAGCATGCCAGCGATTATAGATGCTGCCCTGTTGATGGGTGTCGGCGATAGTGCTACCGTATACATGGCATTGGATTCGTTTCTTCGCAATAGCCTTCCCCCTACTCTCCGGGGAGCAACCGATGTGCGCTACGAGGTGAAATTATTGAAGGTAATGAGCGGCGCTGAAAAACGTGTCCAAAAAGCAGCCCTTCAAGCCCGTTTCGAAGCAATCGCCTCCTCCGTTTCCCTGACCGCCGCAGATTACCGCAATGGCAAGCTGGCGGGTAAACTTGATAAAGTGGAAGGTGGCTTGCAATACCTTGTCGTAGATCCCGGAAAAGGAACTCCAGTACAAGAGGGGGAGCTTATCTCTACCCACTACTATGGATGCCTGATCAATGGATCTATGTTTGACAATTCGTTCCAGCGGGGAGAAGCACTTGAATTCCCAGCAGGGGTAGGGCAGATGATCCCTGGTTTTGACCAAGGTGTAATGCAGCTCCGCCATGGCGCCAAAGCTTACCTGTTCATTCCCCCTAGCCTAGCCTACGGCGAACAAGACAACGGTCCGATTCCAGGCAACTCGGAATTGATTTTTTACATCGAAATCCAGTAAGCCATCCGCTTGCGGACTATTTTTTCAACATAGAACACAACAACAATGCGTTTTCTCCCTTTCCTGGCCCTGAGCGGCCTTCTATTTGCAGCCTCCTGCGACGAGATGTCCAAAGGCGTTGAAACTCAACACGGTTACCGCCTCGTTAACCATACCAAAAATCAAGGGGAAACCCCGAAACCTGGTGACCTTGTACGGGTGCACGTCACGACGTTCGTTGGGGACTCCATCATGCAAAGCACCCGCGAGCAAAGCCCAGAACCACGCGAATTGATGATGCCAGACTTGTCTCAAATGGAGGCAGGACGTCGCGTACCACCGCTTTACGACGGTCTTTACATGGCAGTAAAAGGAGATAGCCTTACTATCTATCAAAAAGTGGATAGCTTGATCGAGAAAAACTTGCCAGCTAGCCTCAAGAAAGAGAAATTCGTTCGCTACGAAGTCGTTCTAGTGGATGTAGTTTCAAAAGAAGCTCAACAAAAAGAGCAAGAAGTAGCAATGGCTCGTTTCGCTGAAGTAGAAACCAAAGCCAATGAGACGATTAAAGCCTACACTAGCGGTGGCTTGACGGACCAATTGGTTACCCTGCCTTCCGGTCTAAAGGTATTGACCATCGAAAAAGGAAATGGTGCTGCCCTGAAAACTGGCGAACAAGTAAAAACCCACTACTACGGTGCTTTGACCAGTGGAAAAATGTTTGACAACTCTTTCCAACGCGGCGAAGCCCTGAGCTTCCTGCTGGGTATGGGTCAAATGATTCCTGGTTATGATGAAGGTACACAACAGCTAAACCACGGAGGGAAAGCGTTTTTCTTCCTGCCTTACCAGTTAGGTTACGGCGAACAAGGGACTCCTGATGGAACAATCCCAGGTAAAGCTGAATTGGTATTCTACGTAGAAGTTCTTTAATCACCCATAAAAATTTCGCCATGACGATCGAACAACTTAAAGAGTTAAAAGATCGGCTGGCTGTCTTAAGGAGATATCTTTGACGTCGATAATCGTCAAAGAGACCTGGAAGACTTGACCAGCCAAACCCTAGATCCCGCATTTTGGAACGATCCTAAACGGGCAGAAGGCATTCAGCGCAAAATAGGCGTCCACAAGAAATGGATCGAGGAATATGAAACCCTCGCCCGAGAAGTGGATGATCTGGAAGGCTTATACGAATTCCAAAAGGAAGGAATGACCACCGATGAAGAGGTGGATCAACACTACCTGCATACCGCCGAAATTCTGGCCGATGCGGAATTCCGAAGCACATTGAATCAAACAGAAGACGAAATGTCGGCTGTCCTGAATATCAATGCTGGCGCAGGTGGTACCGAAGCCTGCGACTGGTCCGCTATGCTCCTCCGAATGTACAAAATGTGGGCTGAAAAGGCTGGTTTTAAAGTAAATGAACTATTTGAACAAGAAGGCGATGCGGCGGGCATTAAGTCCGCTAGCATCGAAGTCGTCGGTCCGTATGCCTACGGCTGGCTCAAGGGCGAAAACGGTGTTCACCGCCTCGTGCGTGTGAGCCCGTTCAACGCCCAGGGTAAACGGCAGACTTCCTTTTCCTCTGTGTTCGTGTACCCGTTGGTGGAGGACGACTCCATCGAAATCTATATCAATCCTGCCGATGTTGAAATGGATGTGTTTCGTGCATCCGGTGCCGGTGGGCAGCACGTAAACAGGACCAACTCGGCCGTCCGACTTCGACATTTGCCCAGTGGGGTGGTTGTAGAATGTCAGGCCGAACGGAGCCAACACCAGAACCGCGACCGCGCTATGCAAATGATGAAAAGCCGGTTGTATGAAATTGAACTTCGAAGACGACAGGAGGAAAAAGATAAAGTAGAAGCGGGTAAGAATAAAATCGAATGGGGCAGCCAAATTCGGTCTTATGTGCTCGATGACCGCTGGGTGAAAGACCTCCGCTCCGGGCATAAAACCCACAACCCAGATGCCGTGCTAGATGGTAACCTCGACCCCTTCCTGAAAGCGTTCCTAATGTGGAAAAGTAACCCCACCGGTGTGGTGGAAGACGACGACTAACAATGTCAATAATTATTGCGATCGACGGTTTTTCTTCCTGTGGGAAAAGCACGCTGGCGAAGGCACTCGCTAAAAAATTAGATTACCTGTACGGAGACTCCGGAGCCATGTACCGGGCAGTCACCTTGTATTTTCTAGATAATCTAGTCAATTACCATGAGCCTGCAGAAGTGGAGGCAGCATTAACCCATATTCAAATTCATTTTGAGCGACTCAACGGAGAAAATACCACCTTCCTCAACGGTCAAAATGTAGAAAAAGAGATTCGCTCTATGCGGGTAAGCGAACATGTGAGTCCCGTCTCCGCAATTCCTGCCGTACGCAGGGCCATGGTGCGCCAACAACAACGTATGGGTGAACAACGGGGGATCGTGATGGACGGCCGTGATATCGGTACGGTGGTCTTCCCAGATGCCGAATTAAAATTGTTCCTAACTGCCGATCCCGATGTGCGCACCAGCCGCCGCCACCTCGAATTGGTCGGAAAAGGGATTGATGCAGATTGGGATAATATTCGGCACAACCTGCTGGAACGCGACCACATCGATTCTACCCGCTCCGATAGCCCGCTACGCCAAGCAGAAGATGCTCTGGTAATTGATAATACCTTGCTTTCTGAAACAGAACAACTGGATCGAGCACTGGAAATCGCCTTGAAAAGAGGCGCAGAAGTCGCTTAAACTTTTTCTTTAAATAAATAGTAACTTAGAAATGGTCTTGAATGTGGAGTTCAAGGCCCTTTTCGGGCATAGGTTACCTTTTGATAAACCACCAAAGCAGGAAGCCCGTCTCCCCGTTGGTTTGGGAGGTCGGGGCATACGTTCTGTCCGCATACTCCATCCCATAATCGTTGTGGGACGCATGACCGTCGTCAAGCGACTGGATTTCAGGCTGATTTTTCCAGTTTTTAAAAAATTACTTGTCAATATACTTCTGGATTACCCAACTTTGTATACCCAACTTTGACCAAGCACCCCGAGGGGGTAAGTTTGAACAACGATCATCAACCCTTTACCAATGTATGCAAGTGAAATCACTTGAAAGCCTTGTTTTTCTTAGTTTTTTTTCCCGATATAACCTCTCCGGTATTCACCAAGTCATAAATAGGGCACAAGAGGGAGATGACCTTCGTGCTTGGCTCTCCATCCTTGGTGAATCCGACTACAAGGAGGAGGAGTTGGAAAAAGAGTGGGAGTTAACTCGAGAATCCATCCAAAAAATGGAAGAAAACGGTGTGCAATTAATTCCTTTTTATTCCGATCAATACCCCCCTGCACTAAAGGAAATGGACGATTTCCCACCCGTGCTGTATGTGAAAGGGGCGACCAATTGGCCAGCTCATTTGGCTGCAGTGGTGGGGCCGCGAGACTGCGCTGATTCGATTCATGTCAAAACAGAGCAGATTACCCGCGCTCTGCTAGAGCAAGGGTATGGTATTGTATCCGGGCTGGCGCTGGGGGTGGATACCATTGCCCACGAGCAGGCCTTGCAGCAGAAAGGTTATACTTTGGCGGTACTTCCCGGGCATCTGAACCCCGTTTATCCCCCTCCCAATAAAGACTTGGCCATCCGGATACTTGAAGGTGGAGGAACCCTTATTTCCGAACTACCCTTCGGAATTCCATTGACCCAACGCCGGTTTGTGGAGCGCAATCGCCTCACCACAGCGCTTTCTCAAATCGTGCTTCCCATGGAATTACGGGAAAAAGGGGGCACCCTTAAAACCATCCAACATGCTTTGAGGCAAAGG
>CANHDG010000115.1 GCA_947459365.1 Saprospirales bacterium | reverse complement strand
CCGGGCGAATTATCTCGGTCAATTTTGAGGACATACCCACCTGTTACGTCTACCCCATCCACATCCTCGTCTGTTAGTTTTGCAACATTTACCCGATCTGCTCCCCGTTTAATACGCTCCGTCAACACATAAACTCCCAAATAGGCACCATTCAGAACCACCTCACAAAAGCGGGTACGCGTAGCATATTGCCCCAATTGCCTCGACAACTCGTAGGTAAGGGGATTACGAAGTAGGGTTTTATCCGAAAAGTTGGCACTCAGCACATAATCGCTGGTCGCTGGCATCCCCATCAAGGCTACATCTACATCCTCTCCCGACAAATTGCGCGTTTCGATTCGGTACGATTTTTTTGGGAAACCCTGTGAGCTGTTGCCATGCAACTCAATTCCAATTGGACCGGTGTGAAACGTCAAAACCTGATCCGCAAAATTTCGATTACCAGGCCCATTATCAATCACATCCATGTTGGCAAATATTTTAGGGTCATCTGGAATTACCTGGCCGTAGGTCTCAATCCGAACAATAGGCAAATCACTGGAAATGAAGCTGAAGGGCACACTGGGCTGGTCGCCAAACTGCAAGCTCCAATTGAGCAATGTGCCCTCATCTGCAAAAGCATAGGTGTCCAGTATCCGTAATTTCCACTCCCCATTCGGGTTTTGCCCATTATTTAATAAACCTAAATCACCCAAAGGCCGAAAAACCCCTGTGAAAGGGAAGCTACCCTCATAAATAGAAATAGTGGAGTTTCCATTTAAACAAGTTCCGATAAACCCGTCCGAATCACCCCCAATTCCCGAAAAAAGCTCCGTGGAACTCCCATCCGGAGCAATCAACACCACAGAGAGATCGGCCGACCAGCTATGGTTGATTTCAAGGCAAATTTGTTCAATGCCGAACGATTGGGTATCGATAGAAGAGGGAAGCCCGTTCACTACCAGTGGAAAAGTGATCACCGTACCATCGTCTGGAATAGGGCCTCCAAAGCCGGAAAAGGTTTGTGCAGAGAGCTTCGATAACAAAAGAACACTGAGTAGCGTACAAAACAGGCGCATAAGAATGAAAGGATTGAATTTCTGGATCCAAAAGTAATACTACCAGGCACCTGCTTGTGTATACCTGCTTCCCTTTTTGCCTCTCTGCTCAATTTGGCCAAAAAAGGGAACAGGAGCAGATTCATTCGCTTACCGTATCTTTGCAAAAAAAAGAAATGGCCTCCTCTCCTCCCAATACTGGTTTACTTTCCAATGAAACACTTCTTAAGCACCTTCCTGAAGGATCGGACATTGCCCTCCACCTCATCTACCAAGAAATAAGACCGGGGGTGCTTCGAGCGCTCGAAAGAGCAGGAGCAAGTAAGCCCGAAGCAGTTGCCTACTTTCAGGCAGGGCTTCTGGAGGCTGCCTCCCTGGCAAGAACCGGGAAATACCCCGTTGAACTGCCTCTCTTTGCAGGCCTGGAACAACTTTCACTCGCTCATTACCAAAGCCAACATCCTCCCGCAGGATGGGTAGCCAACGACTATTGGATTCCAGATGCCATTTCCTTGGAAACCACCCGACACCACCTCTATACCTGGAGAGCGTTGGCCAGTCTTGGAAAATCCTGCGAACAAACCCTCCTATCCAAACAACCCTCCTCACAAGACGCTTTCAGCAGTGAAGACCGATGGACAGCCCGTCCCTCCGCCAGCATGGAAGCAGAACAGTCGCTTGAATCACCGGGAGGTCAAGAATCCTGCGAAGCGGCCCTGCTTAAAGCCTTAAAACGAAGCGATCCTGCGCTCCCGTCTTGGGCAAAAGACGCCTTGGAGAGAACCCAAGACTACCAGATTTGGAAAAAAAGCAGGTCCCTCGACCAGCGATTAGAACTGGGAATGCCCATTTCTAGCCCCTTGGCGCCCAATCCCACCAACCGCCGACTCAGCAAGTGGATCTTGTATGCGTTGGCAGCCGGCCTGTTGCTCAGCGGAGGCTACTGGTGGTATCAAACTGCCCGGATAAAAGCCTTGTTTGACGACCATTTTCAGCCACCCCAACAGCTACTGGCGGATATAAACCGACGTTTCGAGAAGGATACGACTGGCCTTCTGCGGCCCGCCGCTTGTCAGGAGCTACTTCAGACTGCCGATCAACACTATTCGGCTGGGCGGTATGAGGCGGCCGAACAGCCCCTACGCCAGCTTATCCAAGAGGATGAACTGGAAGATTGTTACTCAGATGGCTGTTTTGCCCTCGCCATTGTGCTGCTCCAACAAGACAAATCAGAAGAGGCCCTGGAGTTTTTATCCAAAATTGAAAATATAGAAGCATACGGAGAAGACCTCTATTGGTACCAAGCCTTAGCAATGGTCCAGTTGGCCCGACATCAGCCCAGTCTGAAAACAGTTGCCAAAGGAGCGCTCGAACGATTCCTTGAAAACACCCAAAACGAAGCTAGACGACAGGAAGGAACCAAACTACTTGAAGAATTGTAAATTAAGGTTTGGGAAAATGCTATTTGGAAGCCTTTTGAAGGCTTCACTTTTTTTTGAAATATTTTTTTTAAAAAATACTTGCACACAAAAAAAAGGCGTTGTAATTTTGCGTCGCTTTTGAAATAAAGCAGTGGAATTGGGTCATGGTGTAATGGTAACACAGCAGATTTTGGTTCTGTTATTCAGGGTTCGAGTCCTTGTGACCCAACAAAAAAGGAGCTACTCTTCAATGAGTGGCTCTTTTTGTTTTTGCTCCTTTTTAAACGGAGAATGTTCCAGGTGTTCAAAAATCATATCTGCCGCATAAAACAGGCACAAATAGGTGGTAGCTGTTGCCAATAAAAAAAGCCATTGCCAGCGATCTTGGAAAATCAACAGGTCGTAGGCGCCGTGCAGTAAAAAAGCCACCAAAAAACCATAAAGCACCAGTCGGTTTCGCTCTGTCGGGGAGACATTTCCTCCGTTCTTAAACTTGGCTTTCCCAAGGTAATAACCCTGCACCACGGCAAAAACCAAGTGGGCTGGAATCGCGGTAAAGGCCCTAACTAACAAGGAATCAGGTCCAAATCGCTCTAAAAATGCGATGTTTTCAAGGGTGGCAAATCCCATTCCGACCATGACTGCATAGACAATCCCGTCCAAGGGTTCATTAAAAAAACGCCTGTTAAACACCAACAGGAGTATCAACCATTTTAACAATTCCTCCCAAAGCGCCACCACCCCAAATGCCAGCAAGATCGTTTCGGACCAGCTGCGCTGCCAACGAAGCCCGTACATATCCATTACCCATAATTCCACCCGAATGGCAGGCACCGTCACGAAGGCCCCCGCGGCAAAAAAAAGCCCTAACGCCCAAAGCGGCTCTTTTTCGTACTTATCTGCCCGGTACATCGCATAGCAGATCAACAAACCAGGAAGGGTGGCCATTACTATTGCCGCCATAGGGTATAAAAGTTGGTATTCGTAGTCGCTCCGCCAGCCATTAAAAGGGGCGAAACATCTTTGTTATCGATAAAAACGTCGGTCCGTTAGGGCATTTAAAAACGCCTCCAAATCCCCCTTTTCCTGCTCCGTCAAATGAAGGGGACGCTGCAGGATAGTATCCCTCCCAATGCTATGAAAGCCAAACCGATCCGGATCATCGTAATAATCAATCACCTCCCGCAAGGTCTTAAATTGCCCATCATGCATGTATGGAGCCGTCAAAGCGACATTCCGCAACCCGGGAACTTTGAATTTACCCAAATCTTCCTGGTTCTTTGTGATCGCCATGCGGCCCACATCGTTCAAGTCCTTTCCATTGTACAACCCAATGTTCCGAAACTCATCCACCGTAAAATCCGGACCAAAGTGACAATTAAAACAACGAGCCTTTACCAAAAAAACAGCCCGTCCCCGAATTGCCTCTGGACTCATAGCGGCCTCCGCACCATTCATCCAATCATCAAATGGGGTATCGGAGGTTTCAAGTGTTCGCATAAAAGCAGCGAGAGCACCCGTCAGACTGGCGCTATCAACTGCTTTTTGGTACACTTTATAAAAGAAAGAACGGTATTGCGCGTCCTGGTTAAGCCGTTCAATGGCTAACGGCATGGGAAGGTTCATTTCTACTGGATTTTCGATTGGACCGATCACCTGCTCCTCCAGCGATGCTGCCCTTCCATCCCAGAAAAAGAAGTTGCGCCCCCCCATATTCGTGATTCCCGGCGTATTTCGGGTCCCTAATTGCCCTCCTACTCCCTCACTAAGAGCGGTAGTATCTGCAAATGCAAAGGCCGGGATGTGACAGGACGCACAACTCACCGAACGATCAGAAGACAAGATGGGATCGTTAAACAACCGTTCTCCCAAGGCCTCAGGCGTTTCTGGAAGCACCACCGGGTCGTATGCACTTAAAAGAAGGGAAGTCGCAATTAACCCCACTCCAAAAAGGGTTTTAATCTTCATACACCACTTTTCTTAACAGGCGAAGCCCCACAGAAAGCTCAACCGCCACATTGCGAATTTGACGCTGCTCGATCGTAACGATGCGTTGACCAGATATGTCTTGAATAATCACATTGGGAATGGGTGGTTGGTTGTACTGCAATGTAAAATCCGGGTGGATAGAAAGCTTAAACTCAGCACCAATTAAATCAGACAAAGGCATCTGAATACCAGCACCTGCACTAACACCAGCCATTAATCTGCGAACACCCCCTTCCAAAGGGTATAATAAGGCAAGGGTATTTCCACTCGCTTTATTGCGCTCAGCCAATTCATCGAGGTTGGTGCTAATCGTATAGTCCCCCCGAATACCGCCAAAATAAAAATACTTGGATTTTCCTGCTCCCAACGGAAACTTCTGCTTTGCACCCAGTACCAACGAAAGATTGTTAAACTTGAAGCGATCGATGGTCTGAAATGCACTTGTCCCAGCAAAATTGAAAAACCGAAGCCGTACCGCGCTGCCTTTCACATGGTATCCAATCTGCGCATACACCGAAGAGTTGTCGTCGTCATTGTTCACCGATTCTGCAGCTAAGGTCGCATGCCATTGAAACAACGGTTCTCTGCTAAAAGAATTGTCCCAGCGTTGTGTACCGATGGTAGGCCCACCGCTGAATACAAATGCAGTTGACTGCGCCCGGGCAGAGAACGCACCCAACGTAAATATGAAAACAAGTAAAAAAACGAGGCGTATAGAATGGTACATGTGTGAAAATATCTTATTTGCTTCTATCTCTTCGCCCTTCAACGAAGAGACCTAATAAAAGAATGGCAGGGAACACCTTCCCCAAATTGAATTCCTTTTGTAAATAATTGGCAAATCTAATTTCTAATTCAACCAATCAGACTGGAAAAGGATCCCCAAATTCGTGCAAAAATAACAATTTTTCTATCTTTGCAAGATGAGAAAATTCTGTGTGAACCCTGCCCGATTAGCTGTTTTTTTATTTTTTGCTGTTTCGTTTCCGATTTTCGCCCATTTACCTCCTGGATTCGCGCAATATGAAATTGCTAGTGGCCTCAATCCAACCGATATGGCCATTGCTCCGGACGGAAGGGTATTTATCACCGAAAAAAACGGACTCATCCGATTAGTAGTTAATGAAGAACTGCTGCCAGACCCCTTTGCGGTATTGACTGTGAATGATTTTAATGAGCGCGGACTAGGCCACATTGCCCTCGACCCTCAGTTTGCCTTCAATGGCTATGTGTATGTTTATTACACCGTTGCCGATGGTTCGCACAACCGGCTTTCACGGCTAACTGCTCAAGGCAACCTCATGCTGCCTGGCAGTGAGGTCATTGTGTATGAATGCGACTCCCGCTATGGCAGTGTACACAATGGAGGGGATTTTGAATTTGGGAAGGACGGAAAAATTTACTTAGCCACTGGGGAAAACGCCAGCGGAGTAGAGGGACCTCAAAGCCTAACTTCTGATCTCGGAAAAGTTCTTCGTATCAATCCAGATGGCACCATCCCTGCCGACAACCCATTTTACAGCACCGCTTCTGGAAAATACCGCTCCATTTACGCCCTTGGATTGCGCAACCCCTTTAGCCTAACCATTGATCCCGAATCCGGCAAAATCTACGTTGGAGACGTTGGCGGAACCACTTGGGAAGAAATCAACGAAATTAAAGCGGGCAAAAACTATGGTTTCCCTATATTGGAGGGGAAAGCCGACGGACAGCCAGTTCCAGCCAACTACGAGGACCCTATTTATACTTACGATCGCAATACCGGTTGCGCCATTACCGGGATCACGTTCTACAACCCGACCAGCACCAATTTCCCTACCTCCTGCAAAAAAAGATTGTTTTTTGCAGACTACTGCAAAGGGTACATTGGGCAATTCAACCCATCCAACGGTATCTGGGAGCGGATCTTTGCGGACCAAATTGCTCGTCCAATGTGCTTGCAATCGTCGCCAACTGGCGGATTTTACTACCTGGCAAGGGCTGGGATTGGAGGAGGATCCGAAGAAGACAATACCGCCTCCGATAATGGATCTCTCTGGCGGATTATTTACACCGGCAGCAATGCTCCGTTTATCTACTTGCATCCCAAATCCAACTTGTACTCGGTAGGAGACCCCTTGCGCCTGGAAGCACTGGCCGTAGGGGAAGAACCGATGGGAATCTATTGGCAAAAAAATGGGTTGACTATTCCAGGAGCAGGCAGTACTGTCTTCGAAGCAGGCGTCCTAACGCTGGCGGACAGCGGTGCTATTTATCGTTGCATTATGACCAATGAGTACGGTGCAGACACCTCCAAACCCGCTTTGATCCGAGTAACCAGCAACAAACGCCCCCAACTGATCATTACAGACCCCTCTTCTGATTTTTTGTACAAGGCCGGAGCCCCCATTCCATTCGCTGGTCAGGCGGTGGATCCGGAAACAGGCTTATTAGACAGTACCGCGCTTTCTTGGAAAATATTTTTTTACCACGACACGCATTACCACCCTGCCATGTCCCCCACCAAAAACATCACGGGGGGCAGCTATAACGTTTCGAGTATCGGAGAACCCTCGGATAATGTCTGGTACCGGATTTTCTTGACGGCTACGGATTCCATTGGCTTATCTACCACTGCTATTCGAGATGTGTATCCAGAAAAAGCACCCATCTTGGTCACTACTGACCCTCCTCAGCTACCCGTGGATATAGATGGCATAAAGGGCCCCTCTCCGTTTTTAAGCTTAGGAGTAGTTGGTATGGAACGCACAGCCGTATCGCCTGATATTGTGATTGGAACAGACACCGTTCTACTATTTCACCACTGGCAAGATGGACTGTCCCTTCACGAATACGATTTTATCGTTCCCGCTGACACTGGGGTGGTTTTGAATGCTTACTACGAACGCTTCCCAGTCGGAAAAGGATTTGGCCTTCTTGGTTCTTACCTTCAACCTGACCTCAAGGAGCCCTCCTATTTGATTCGGATTGACTCCTTTGTCGATTTTAAATGGGGAGAAGGCTCCCCAGGAATTGGCATTCCGGTCGATGGATTTACGGTTCGGTGGACCGGCACTGTCGAGCCTTACTTTTCGGATACACTTACGTTCTACACCTACTCGGATGACGGCGCACGGCTCTGGGTGGATGGTCAGCTGCTAATAGACAAATGGATGAACCAGCCCGCCATAGAACATACTGGGCGCATCTACTTGGAAGGTGGCAAAAGGTATCCTATCCAAGTAGAATTCCTGGAAGCAGGGGGGGCAGCCACTATGCAGTTGTGGTGGAGCAGTAAGCGGCTTCCTAAAGCTATTATTCCGAGCACTCAGTTATATCCACCATCCGCCTATCTTCCTAATTCGCTTACCGGAGAGGTTTGGTTGGATCAAGATGGCGATGGAGTCTGGGACTCCTCTGAACCGGCCCTTCCGCAGGCCGTCGTGGTGCTCACGGATCTGAACAATCCATTGGTCAGCATTGCAGCCTTGACGGATGCGCATGGAAACTATTCTCTTCAAAACATTTACACTTCCCGATACCAGATTTACGTTGCTGCTCCAACCGGTTATGGCAGTTTGGTACCAGGAATTGGACTGGGCTCAGGCGGCTTTTCCAATCCTATCGAATTTAACGGTGAAGAAAATCGACAATTTTCCTGTGCTTTTATCCCGGATGGAAATTCTGCCCTGCAGTCGGACCTGCCAAGCTGGCAATTATTACCGAATCCAGCAACGGATCGCATTATTTTGCAAAAAAACCACCGATCTTTCCTGAGAAGCGTATCTATCAAGGTGCTCGACCTTAGTGGAAAATTGATGTTAGAAGCCAGCAGCCCTGCCGGCAGCCGCGATACGCCCATGGACATTAGCCATTTCGCTCAAGGGATCTACATCGTTGTGGCAGATGGCAGAGCAGTCTTATTGTACAAAAACTAAGACTGTCTTAGCTCAAAAAAATGCCCTTTATTATCGCAAAAAGGGCATTTTTTATTTAAAAGGAGCTATTCTTTCTTCTTTTTTTACTGAAAATAAAGTCCCTAAAACTTAGGACAAGCGATTCCCTCGCTTTCAAAACTTCCCAAATAGGCGATCGAGATTTCAAAAGCACCCTGACGCTGTCTAGCATTGAGCGCCTGTAAATTCAGGTCATAGCTCATCCCAAATAGGACGTTGTTCAGCTCAAAACCCACCAAAACTACGGCGGCATCAAGGTTAAATCCTTGTTCGCTCCGTACGGGACGCAACCAGGATCCAAGGTGAAAAGCAGAGGTCCTAAACTCTCCCAAAGCGAATCTAAAATTAGTTCCAGCATTGGTCTGCAAATGCGTACCCTGACTGGATACCAAGACCCGTGGAAGAAAAGTCACTCGGGTACTGCGGCTACCGATTGGCATATTGGCTGCAAATTGAGCAGAATAGCGCGGTAGCAACCGCTCTCCAGTCACCAATTCGGTCCGATCAAATGCAATGACGGGCTGGTTGAAATGGTGATATGAAAGACCTGCGAAAAGGTTACTTCGCTTCCCTAACTTGGCGGTATAGTTTATCCCCAGGCTCAAATCCAGGTAAGCGAAATTATTGCCTGGCAAATCTTCCTGCGTCGCACCCGTATACCCATTTACCCCATCAAATTGATCATGAAACCGCAAGGAAGCGTAATTCAGGTTTCGCTGGGTGATACCTGCTTGTAGACCAGCCGATAGGTATTGATCATTGTCGGCATTTAAGGATTTGTGGTAGGCGAGCGAAAGACCAATCTGCGTCGTATTAAAATCCAATACCCCAATACGGTCATTATCAAATACCAACCCGAGGCCAATCGCATCCTCCACTACCCGTTTTTTTCGGGGAGTGAACCGAAAATCACCGGCCACCGCATACGATTGAAAAGGTTCATCCAGCACGCTCCCCCACTGGTCGCGGT
>CANHDG010000114.1 GCA_947459365.1 Saprospirales bacterium | reverse complement strand
CTTTCATCGTTTTGATGTAGCGCTCTCCCAGGCGTTCCCGAAGTTTGCGGATGTGCACATCAATGGTGCGATTACCCACAATTACATCATTTCCCCATATCTTATCGAAAATCTCTTCCCGGGTAAATACTCGTCCGGGTTTAGAGGCCAGTAACCAAAGAATTTCAAACTCACGACGCGTAAACTCAAATACCTCCTCTCCCCGCGTCACCAATACTTTCTGCTGATCAATTACCAGATCATGGATTTTAATAATGGAATCATTGGCAGGCTCCTCCAATCCAGATCTCCTCAAAAGGGCTCCAATCCGACTAATTAAGACCCTGGGCTTGATTGGTTTCGTGATATAATCGTCTCCTCCTACATCCAAAGCCGTTATTTGAGAAAAATCTTCATCTCTTGCCGTCAAGAAAGCAATGGGTGTCCGACTGAATTCTTTTTTTGTTCGCAACGCACGGCAGGTCTCCACGCCATCCAACTCCGGCATCATAATATCGAGGATAATCAAGTCCGGGTGTTCTGCGTCTGCCACCTCCAGTGCCTGCTTGCCATCTGCGGCCGTCACTACTACAAACCCCTCTTTCTTCAAATTGTACCGCAGGAACTCCAGAATATCTGGCTCATCATCCACGATTAATATTTTTTTGCTGGTAATGTCGTTCATAAATGGCATCGATCGTTGGCGAAAATACGCTATTTGCCACAAAATTAGGCCCCAACACCCTAAACAAAATTAAACTGCGTATTAAGTAAACATTAAATTTTGAAGGAGATTAGAAAGCCTTTTCAAGTTCCTGAAAGACTAAAACACCACCGCACTTCTCGCCCTTTACAGCTCAATTACCTTCCTTCGCAATTCAAAATGCTTCCCTAAATATACTTTGCGCACCATTTCATCTGCTGCTAATTCCTCCGCTGTTCCTGCCTTCAATATTTTTCCCTCAAACATTAAATAGGCCCGGTCCGTAATGCTCAACGTCTCCTGAACATTGTGGTCCGTAATCAAGATTCCAATATTTTTCACTTTCAGTTTTGCCACAATGTATTGAATATCCTCTACGGCAATGGGGTCTATACCCGCAAAGGGCTCGTCTAAGAGGATAAAATTGGGATTCGTCGCTAATGCCCGCGCAATCTCGGTACGCCGACGCTCCCCTCCTGACAGGGTATCTCCATTGCTTTTCCGAACCTTGTGCAAGTTAAACTCATCGATCAACTCCTCCAATTTATCCGCTTGGGCTTCTTTTGAAAGAGAGGTCATTTCTAAGACGGCCTTTATGTTGTCTTCTACGGTTAATTTTCGAAAAACCGATGCTTCCTGTGGCAGATAACCAATGCCTTTCTGAGCCCTACGGTACATTGGCAAGTCCGTAATATCCTCCTGATCCAGGTACACCCTCCCCTCCGTTGGTTTAATAAATCCCACCGTCATGTAGAAAGAAGTCGTCTTCCCTGCGCCATTTGGACCCAGTAAGCCTACAATTTCCCCTTGGTGCACATCAAAACTAACCCCTTGGACAACGGTCCTCCGTCCATACACTTTCACAATATGCTCTGCTCGTAAGATCATAGAAAACGTCGATTTGCTGCAAAAATACAATAGAAATAAGTACCCACTGGAAAGAAACGCCCAAAAGCCGCATTTTGTTACTGCACAGCCACTCGCAACACGCTGCAAAGCCTATTTTGGATTCAAACAACTCTTCAAAAGCAGGAATAAGGTGGCCTACTTTCCAAAAATTCCGAAATTTGCCTACTTTCGCCCTCCTGTACTGCAAAACGAAATTCGCATGAATAATTCTACTTCCAATACTTCTTCCGACTCATTTAAAAGATCCCTTGGACTAACCGATGGTGCTATGCTGGTCATTGGTTCTATGATCGGTAGCGGGATCTTTATCGTCAGTGCTGATATGATCCGAACCGTCGGATCTCCCGGGCTTTTACTGGTTGTTTGGGGACTTACTGGAATGCTCACCCTCATCGCAGCGGTAAGCTATGGTGAATTAGCTGGCATGTTTCCGCAGGCAGGGGGACAATATGTTTACTTGCGCGAGGCCTATGGTCGACTCACTGGTTTCCTATATGGCTGGGCGTTTTTTAGTGTGATCCAAACGGGCACCATCGCCGCGGTGGGCGTCGCTTTCGCTAAATTTGCCGCCTTCCTCCTTCCAAGCCTCAGCGAAAAAAACTACCTTTTCCAGTGGGGGTTTCTCCAAATCAGCGCCGCGCAGCTCGTCTCTATCGCGCTGATTGTGCTGCTCACGTTCATCAATACCCGGGGAATCCAAAACGGAAAATGGATCCAGCTAGTCTTTACATTTACTAAAACAGCCGCCTTGGCGATTCTCGTACTGCTGGGTCTTTTCTATGGATTTAACCTTGAAACCTGGTCGGCCAACTGGGGCGATCAGGCCTTTCAGTTTGGCAAATGGACACAGGAAACGGGCACCGCGGTATTTACCCCGGGTCCAGGCGGTTGGGCAAGCTTGGCTATTGCTCTGGCCCTGGCCTCCGTTGGAAGTATTTTTTCGATGGACGCCTGGAACAGTGTCACCTTCGTGGCTGGGGAAATGAAGAATCCACAGCGAAACATCGGACTCAGCCTGCTTATAGGAACACTCACTGTCACCATAATATATATGTTGGCGAATGTCATGTATACTGCCACCCTCAGCGCCGATCAAATTGCCTTTGCCAAAGATGACCGGGTTGGAATTGCGGCTGCCATTTCTTTTTTGGGAGAAGGCAGTGTGCTGGTGCTAGCCCTCATGCTCATGGTATCGACGTTTGGCTGTAACAACGGATTAATTCTCTCCGGAGCAAGGGTCTACTACACCATGGCACAAGATAAACTGTTCTTTAAAAAAGCAGCCGTCCTTAACCGACAGCAAGTTCCCGAGTTTGCCCTTTGGGCTCAGTGTATCTGGGCCTGCCTCCTTTGCCTGACCGGCAAGTATGGCGACTTACTCGATTATGTCATCTTCACCGTCTTGCTGTTCTATATCCTGACCATTGCCAGTATTTTTGTACTGCGCCGCCAACGCCCAGATGCCAACCGTCCTTATAAAGCATTCGGATACCCATTTCTACCGGTGGTCTATATAACACTGGCGTTGTTTATTTGCATCACCCTGCTCTTGTACAAACCGTTGTATTCCTGGCCAGGTTTGGGAATTGTCCTAATGGGCATTCCTTTGTATTACTGGATACTGAATAAAAATCAAGAATAAAACCGATTTGACAAACAGAATAGAAAACGCTGGATACAAAACGTTGCTTTTTCCTCTATATGACCGGTGAAAGAACGCTCGCAGGGGGATTCTCGTGCAGCAAACCATCGAAACGGCCTATATTTGCAGCGAACAATTAAAGACGTACTACCTTGTCAAAAGCAGCATTATTTATTCTGGATGGCTGGGGATTGGGCCAAATTCCCTCCGCAGATGCCATCGCACAGGCCAACACTCCTTTTGTGGATAGCCTAATGGCCAATTATCCCCACAGCACCCTCATCACCCACAGCGAAGCCGTAGGGCTCCCAGAAGGTCAAATGGGTAACTCGGAAGTTGGACACCTTAATATCGGTGCCGGCCGGGTAGTATGGCAAGAACTCGCCCGTATCAACCGAGCCGTCCGAGAACGCGAACTACACCAACATCCCGTCCTCCTGGAAGCATTCGAATATGCCCGCCAAAACAATACGGCTGTTCACTTCATTGGACTCGTATCCGATGGGGGGGTACATTCCCATATCAACCATTTGCTGGCACTTTGTGATATGGCCACCGAAGCCGGTCTCCAACGCACTTTCGTCCACGCATTCACCGATGGAAGAGATTGCGACCCCAAAAGCGGCGCAAGCTTCATCCAAACCCTACAGAACCATATCCAAAACCAACCCGTCCAACTGGCTACCATCGTGGGCCGCTACTATGCCATGGACCGAGACAAACGCTGGGAACGGGTAAAAATAGCCTATGACTTGTTGGTAAAGGGAACCGGAACACCCGTAACCGACCCCGTAAAAGCCATCCAGGAGGCCTACGATACCAATGTCACCGACGAATTTCTACAGCCAATGGTCGTCCAATCCGAAGGCCGAATCCAACCCAATGATGTGGTCATCGCCTTTAATTTCCGCACCGATCGCTGCAGAGAAATTACCCAGGTACTCACCCAACAAGATATGCCTGACCAGGGAATGACCACCCTGCCGCTCTATTATGTCACCATGACCCGGTACGACGAAACCTTTAAAAAGGTAAAGGTCATCTACGAAAAAGACGATGTGCGCATGACTATGGGCGAAGTCCTGGAAAAAGCCGGAAAAACACAGGTGCGAATCGCAGAAACCGAAAAATACCCCCACGTGACCTTCTTTTTCTCCGGTGGCAGGGAAGAACCGTTCCACGGAGAACGCAGGTTGATGGTCCCCTCCCCCAAAGTAGCCACGTACGACCTACAACCCGAAATGAGCGCCCAAGGGATCACCGAAGCGATCCTGGATGATATTCAGTCCAATACCCCCGACTTTATCTGCCTCAACTTCGCCAACGCAGATATGGTGGGCCATACAGGGGTATTTACCGCCGCAATTAAAGCAGCCGAAACCGTGGACCACTGCCTCTCGCAGATTGTTCCACTAGCCCTGGAAAAAGGGTATCAATGCCTGCTCATTGCCGATCACGGCAACTCCGATTTTCTGGTTAACGAAGACGGAACACCCAATACCGCCCATACCAAAAATCCAGTTCCCTGTATCCTGGTAACGGAACCCAAAAGAACCAGCATCAAAAATGGCTCCCTGGCAGATGTAGCCCCCACTCTTCTGAGTCTGATGTCGGTTGAAATCCCTCCCGAAATGACCGGACAATCCCTGCTGTCCTAAACCCGCCATTGTCGGTGCGCTGCCCGCCAGGAAGAACCCGACACCCTTTCTGCTCAAGATGGTTTTTATTTTTTTCGGAAAATAAAAACCATCTTAACCTAATTTTACCTGTAAATCCACTCAAACAGCTGCATTTCTGCTGATTCGACACTTCATTGGTTATGAAAAAACGGACATTCTTACTGGCTCTGAGCCTCCTGTGCCAACTTGGGCAACTCTTCTCTCAAAACGATGAATGGCACCTTGTAGCAGACCAAATCGACCCAAACCGATACTTCGGAATCACCGTTGCAAACGGAATGATCGGGCTGGTCTCCTCCCCAGAACCCATGAAGGTGAAAGACGTAGTCCTCAATGGCGCCTACGACAATTACCTGCGCGGCCGAGTCAGTAATATCCTTAAAGGCTTCAATTTCATCAACATGAACCTCGATGTGGATGGAAGAAGAATGAACAGGGGCGATATCAGTGACTATCGCCAAACCCTTGATATGCGCAATGCAGAACTGGTAACAACGTACAAAGTGGGCACCAAACTGACCGTAAAACATACCTTGCTTGCCCTTCGACACCTCCCCTACTCTGCCCTCAGCAAAGTAGAAATCACCGCCTTAGAAGATACCAAAATAACCCCCATGACCGTGATAGAAGCACCCGAAATGCTTCAAGAAGTACGGAACTACTACTCCGAAATTGATCGACCTCATGTACTTATCCCTCTCCTTACTTCAGTAGGAAAAAGCCCCTCTGGCAAGCATACCGTGGCCGCCTCTACCAGCTTCATCTTCGAAGAAAAACACGGTCACGAACCCGACCTGATCCATGAAGACTGGGACTACAATATGCACCTCGCCAAGTTCCATAAACAACTCAAAGCAGGTGAAACCTACCGCTTCGCAGTCGTCGGAACCCTCCTCTCCACCGCACATACCATCGACCCCCACAACGAGGCCGAACGCCTAACCATTTTCGCAGCACTCGAACGAACCGAACGCCTGCTCAAGCGGCACCGCGCCGCCTGGGACCAGTTGTGGTCGGCCGATATCCAAATAGAAGGGGACGTGGACGCCACCCGCGATGTACACTCCGCTATGTACCACCTTTACTCCTTCGCACGGGAAGGTACCGCCCTCAGCCTCTCCCCCATGGGATTGAGTGGATTGGGCTACAATGGACACGTATTTTGGGATACCGAGCTCTGGATGTACCCACCGCTCCTGCTGCTTCAACCCGGAATCGCCAAATCCCTGCTGGAATTCCGTTTCCAACTCCTCGAACAAGCGAAGCAAAACGCGTTCTCCCATGGATACAAAGGAGCTATGTACCCCTGGGAAAGTACCACCACCGGACAAGAAGAAACCCCTGTTTGGGCCCTTACCGGACCCTTTCAACACCACATAACAGGCTGTATTGGTTGGGCAGCCTGGCAATACTACCTGGTCACCAAAGATAAAACCTGGCTCCAGGAACGAGGCTGGCCTATTCTCAAAGAAGCCGCCGACTTTTGGGCCTCTCGCGTTGAGCGCGATGGCCCAGGTCAATACAACATCAATAATGTCATCGGAGCAAATGAATGGCAAGAAAACATTGATAACAATGCCTTTACCAATGGAATGGCCATCACCGTCCTCCAATATGCCACCGAAGCAGCCAAAACCCTCGGGAAAAACCCGGATCCAGACTGGATGCACGTAGCACAAAATATCCCCATCCTCCAATTCCCAGATGGAACTACCCGCGAAAATGCTACCTACAACGGTGAAATGATCAAACAAGCCGATGTCAACCTGCTCTCCTATCCCTTGCGAATCATCACTGACCCGAAACAAGTGAAAAAGGACCTTGACTATTACCAGCCCCGCATGTCCCCCGAAGGTCCCGCCATGGGCAATGCAGTTCTGGCAGTCTCCGCAGCCCGATCCGGTGACCCCGAACGCGCCTACCATCTTTGGTTAAAGAGCTATAAACCCAATGAAAACCCTCCTTTCGGCGTCCTGGCAGAATGCGCCGGCGGAACCAATCCCTATTTTGCCACGGGAGCAGGAGGCTTCTTGCAGGCAACCATAATGGGCTTCGGAGGGCTCGATATCGGCCCCAATGGACTGGTACAATTGCCCACCAAATTGCCCAAAAAATGGAAATCAATGACTATAAAAGGGGTTGGAATACCCCAAAAAACCTACACCGTAAAGTAGGATTCTGCTTTTTTTAGCCTTTAACTCCTTTCAAATACAAGAATTCCGATATTGTATTACCTTTGGAATTCCTTTTGCGTTCAATATAATTAAAAAATGATGCGGAAATTTTACTTCCTGGCAGCCCTGTTCTGCCTTCCTGCTTTCCTAAATGCCCAATGCCTCTGGCAGCTGGACATGTTCGATTCTTTCGGCGATGGCTGGAACGGCGGAGAGCTCACCATCACCAGTGGCCCGAATTCGCAAACATTCACACTCGATAATATCAATGACGACGGTATCAGCAATACCGTCTTTTTCGATGTATTTCCAGGTCAACCATTGGTCATCACCTGGCAAGCAGGTTCCTTCCTGAATGAAGTTTCCTTTACCATTTATAACGTGGATAACGAACAGGTGCTAAGCCTTACTGCACCCCCATCCGGAGTAGTGTATAACGGCACCGGTGATTGCCCTGCCTGCGTCAAACCCATTAATGTCTACAACGAAAATATCTACGATACCCGTGCCAAGATCCGCTGGACCCCAGGCATCGGAACGTCTAACCCCGTCGGTTGGTGGGTTATCTATGGCCCAGCTGGCTTTATCCCGGGCCCTGGACAGGGCGATACCCTGTACGTAACAACCCCAAAAGCTACTATCACCGGCCTCACTCCCAAAACCAACTACGAATACTACATCATCCAAGACTGCAATGGCAGTACCAGTAACCTTACCGGACCATTTGGTTTTGAAACCTACTGGACCAATGACGTGGCCGTCACAGAAGTCCTAACACCCATTGGAAGTTGCGACCTGGGCGTCGAAATCGTTCGGTTCGCGATGACCAACCTTGGCTCCAACCCACAAACCCTGATACCCTACCTGTTCTATGTCAATGGACAACCCGGGGGCGTTATCCAACCAGAAGATGGCTATTACACCGGCGTAATCGGTAAAGACAGCACCGAAATCATTGAATTCGAAACTACCTACGACTTTTCCGAACCTGGAGAATATGAAATTATGGTCATCCTGCAGATGACCGGAGACGAAGACATGTCCAATGACACGCTGCGCTATTACCTAAATAATGTGCTCACTGCTCCATACACACAATCATTCGAAAACTGGAACGGTGGCTGGACAGTCGTTAACGAATTAACCGCATTTGGCTCCCCTTCGTGGGAATACGGTACACCAGCAGGTGTCGCCATCAGCGCTGCCGGAGACGGACAGAAAGCCTGGGTAACCAACCTGGATGGACCGGTCAATGCCGGCGAACGGGGCTATATCGTATCCACTTGCTTTGACTTCTCCGACCTTACCACCAAGCCAGCCCTGGAATTCTTGATCAACTATAACTGCACCCAAGGAAGCAACGGCGCGTTCGTAGAATCCTCCATCAATGATGGAGCGACCTGGCAACGGATCGGATCTGCCACCACCGGCGTAAACTGGTACAACTCAACAGATCCCGGAACCGGAGAAAATACCGCTTGGGCAGGAAACTCCAATGGCTGGATCCCTACCCACCACCTCATTGATGGAGTAGCCGGCCAATCCAATGTACTGTTCCGCTTCGGATTTGCAAGCGGTTTCTTCCCGCTGGAAGAAGGGGTAGGCATCGATCAATTCAAAATATTTACCCCACTCCAAAAAGATATGATGGCCGTAAAAGTGAGTACCCTGGGAGAGGGAAATGACTGCGGCCTCGAAAATGATAAAGTAACCCTCCGCATCGCAAATGTGGGCGGAGGCCCAATCCCTTCCGGATATACCCTCTATTATTCCGTCAATAATGGCAATCCTGTGCAGTTCACTGTTCCTAATAACCTGATGCTGCCAGACGAAAACTACGCCTATACCTTCGGACCTGCCTTCGATAGCCGAGACGCAGTCTCCGTCATCCGATGCTGGGTAAGTACCCCAGGTGACCTTAATACCGTCAACGACACCGTCACCTATACCATCAGCCACCTCCCACGCCCAATCCCATTCCGGGAAGACTTTGAAGCCGGAGTCGGGTTCCCACAGGGGTGGACAGTACCAGCCAATGCCACTGTTACCAATACCCACAATAACATCTCTAACGTATTGGCATTTAACCTGTACTCCAGTTTCCCATCTTGTGTATATGACCTTCCACGCTACGGTGTCATCGGAGCAAATGACTCCCTGACCTTCGATTACCGCATCACCAACTGGTCAGCCGGTACCGTAGGAACCGTCCTTTCCAATGGCACCAAAATCGATGTCAAGGTAAGTACCGACTGCGGTCAAACATTCGAAACCGTCGGCACCATCAATTCACTGAACCATACCCCCACCGCCAACCTGCGCAATCGAAAAATATCCCTTGAAAACTATG
>CANHDG010000113.1 GCA_947459365.1 Saprospirales bacterium | reverse complement strand
TCTTGACGGAAACGAATCAGGGTTTGAGGAGAGGTTTGTCCCCCAATTCCCCTTCCAACAAAGTTATGTTTGGAGAAATACTCCGGCTTAATAGCAGCCCAGCCTTCTATAATCGAATTGCCTAAAAATACTACCCGCTGTATCCCTGCTGCCGGCGCTCCCAGTGCTCGGTTGGCTTCCGCATACCGGCTGCGATAGGCCCAGTCTACTTTTTGGCGGTCGGGATACGCCGCGGCCACTTTTTTAGGATCCCACCAGCCTTGAGAAGCCATCCATTCGCAGAAGCGATCCATCCATTGATCACTGGGAAGCCCTTTTTGCCGAAAGCCAAAGCCATGCCCGCCTTTTTCATAGACGTGAAGCTCTGCGGGCTGCTTGGCCGCTACCCACTTTTGATGGATTTCCAGGCTATGGGAAAGCAAGCCCAATTCATCGTCGCCCGCTACTGCAATAAAAAGCGGCATCCGTTTAGTGGGAAAGGTGCTGCCTACCACCGCACCGGTGTATGCATAAATAGGAGCCACCCAGTTAGGACGGTTAGAATCTGTCGCAGAATACGCTACGGACATCGCGACATTACCACCTGCCGAAAAGCCCAAAAAACCAATTTGGTCCGGGTTAATGTTAAAGCCACCTGCGTTTAGCCGCAACAACTCTACGGCCCGCAAGCCGTCCATAGCAGCCAGTGGTGCCACGGTTTTCATATCAGCTTCCAAGTCCGGCAGCAATTTATTTGCCACTGCTTCAATGGGCTTGGGCCCGCTCAGCTGCACCAAGCGGTATTTGAGGATAAACGCAGCAATCCCTTTGCTCTGAAGCCATTTTGCTACCAGCTCCCCTTCGTATTTCATATCTAAAAAATGAAATCCACCGCCGGGTGCAATCACCACTGCCGCTCCAGAAGCGACTTTTGGATCGGGTAAATAAGCCGTTATGCTAGGCTGAGCCACATTGTAAACCAAGTCAGTTTGGAAACGATTGTCTTTATCCATACCCTCTGGTTGGTTCCAATTTTCTGAACCGGGGGCCATGCCCTCGTAAAGCGGAATAACCTGTTGGGCATGGGCAAAAGGGAGCAGCAAGAAAAAGGCAAATTGGGAGAAAGTATTTCTCATAAAAAATCAAAAACAAGCAAGTCAGCGAAAAGGATTCTCTCCGAATATTACAGTTGAAAGTAGCCCCACTCTTTCCCTTTCCGGGCGGCATAAAATCCCCGAAGTCCAGGCTTCAGCTCATCGTATTCCACTGGAACTACCAACACCCCCTCCTTGTTTTTAATGCCGTATTTTCTGTTTTCTGTCGCAATGGAGAAAACATTCGCGGCCTGTTCTTTTTCTATCCGACTGCGCTCGGCTGCTCTAAAATTGGTAGGAAAAGCCGCCGTCGCTTTCTTATCGTCAATTTTACTTCCATTTTTAAGAAAGCCCACCACTTTGGCGGGATTGCTCCCACTGTATTTGACTAATAAGGTATCGCCGGAGGCGTAAGCTACCATTCCATCAAAGGTATAATCCACCAGCACCTCATGTGCAGCATTCACCAGCGTCCGGGCACCGTAGTTACTGCAGTCAAAAAACTGGGTCCCTACCAACTCAATTCGCTGATAGGCTGCCGGAATAATCAAGCCCTTTCCGGCCTCCCAAATCCCCGAGTACCCCTCTTTTTCATAGAAGAAATAAAGATTCCCAAGTCCACGCTTTACCTCCGCGGGTAACGAATATTCTTTGGCAGCTGCGTCAAATACCACCGCTCCTTTGTCCGGGAATTTAAAATAAAGGGATTGTTCACTACCCACTACCTCCACACCAGCTGTTAGTGGAAAAATCCAGCGAGTTTGTCCCAAAACAGACGTTGCACTACAAAAAAGAAAAAAAGCCAGTGAATAGTAGTTCCTTTGCATGTAAAATAATTTTTACGAATGCGCAAAAGTACTTTTTTCTTCTCCCTTCTGTTTGTTTTTCTGAGCACATTTACGGTTAGGCCTTTAATTGCCCAAAATATTATCGAACCCTCCGAAATTAAAGGTGCCCTGGAACGCATCGCCCAAGATGCCAAGGATACCCTCAGCGTTTATGGTAGTTCCTCCAGCCCCAGCGTGAACAACTATGTAAAACGAGCCAAACTGATGGATAGCTTGGCTACCCTCCACCAGGACGGCGCGAAGCTTGTGGCCCTTTTCCGCGCCTTTAATGGCGCCCTGGAGAAATTACCCCCTAAGTACAAAGCCAAACTGACGGGAGACCTGCGCAAAAATTGGGTAAAATACCAAACAGCAGTAGCCATCTCTGGCGGGGAGTGGAACAAATTCCTGGTATACCGCAACGAGAAAATGTTTCCTCAAGAAAAGGACAACCGCCGGAATAAACAAGAGTACACCCAAGAGCTGGATCTGTATCTGGGAAAAACCCGGGGAGAATCGGCCGGCAAACCGCTCTCCTTACTGTTCAGTTACCCTGCAGATGGTTCGTATAGCATGTTCCGGGCTGAATTAAACGGAGATTTTTGGGGATATATGGAATTCAACCATACCTTACCCGAACGAACTACCCCGGGAAGCGCTCAACTGATGGCACGTTGGACCGGTGTATCGGGAGATGTTCATTATACCTATGCCGAAACCAACTTTATGGGCGGTGTGTACTACGTAATTCCCGGAAAGGATATGAAGGGTGGAACGGTGTACGAACTTAGCCTAGTCTGGGTGAACGATCCTTCGGAAATAAAGCCTTATTGGGAAGCCAGTTGCTCTGGCGGAAACAACTTTTACACCAATTACAACACCACCTTGTTGGCAGAACTGGCAGGGGTATCCGCTCCAGTGTACAGCATTTATTTTCGAACCAATACCTGGATGAGCTCTTTTGCATTGTTCAATGCCCCAAAAAGCAGTTTTGACCCTAAATCACAGGTTTACACCTGCGAATTGGACGATGCACTTGACCAACTGGACATTATGGGAAATACCCTTTTGCAGCCGAGACTGTTGGTTTCGGAGCGTTTTTTCGAGTCAAACAAACAACTGGACCAAATTTACCACCCGGTGGTAGCCAATTACCTGGCCATCCCCAAGACTGGTCCAGTAGATATTGAAAATGTACAGGAACTGCATCCCTTTGAACAAGCCCGGCTTTACAACCGAGACTTTATTTACCGGCTGAACGAGCAATCAACCAAAGCGGTTGCGACCATACACAAAGAGCAAAATTCAGAACTCCCCAATGGTTACTCCTTTCAGGGGATTGACAAGCGAGCGGGCGCAGTAGTTCGAATCAAGGGCAAAGCCCCAGCTCCTGTGACCAAGGCCCATTTTCAGAATAAACTACATGTGGCCAAAGTAGGAATGACACTCGAACTGGAATCCAGTTTGAAATCAGCCAAAGAGGCTCGTTATCAGGCTGTTGCAAAGGCACTTGAACAGCGAATCAAAGAGCGCTCGGCCTTTTTCTATGCTATGGAACAACGAAATTGCCGCAGAAAGGGCATTCCATGTACCCAAACTGCGGCAACCTTTGAAAAAACGGAGCGGGAAAACCTCCCCTCCATTATAAAGAGCATCTTGGCAACTCCTGCTAAATGGGAAAGCACACCAGGCAAAACCACGCTGTACGATGGCATGATGCGACTGCCAGGAATGACCCGAGGGGCAGCCTTTTTCCGATTCGAGACCGAATTATAAGCCTCGAATTTTGCAGTAAAGCTTCGCTTTGGCGTCCATTTTGGACTGTAGTTCTGCTTCTCCCTTTTTCACATTCCAAATGGATGTTTCTGGGAAAATCTCGTCAGATCGCAGTTCAGCCACCACCGTTTCCCGTTTCAGGGATTGGTTATCCACCACTTCAATGGTTTCTTCAATCACTTGAAGTGCCATATAGGGTGTGATACCAGCTAGGGAGCCGCCCCCAATCATAATTTTATCCACCCCTTTTTTATTGAGCTCGACCACTTTCAAAATTGGAAGTGGTCGGGCAATCCCTTGCAGGAAGGCAAACACCTGGCCGCTGGCAAAATTGCTGGCCAAGAGCGTATTCAACATTTCTAGCTGTAAATGCTTATCGCTGACTTTCGCATCCAGCGGAAAATCTTTCTCTGCACCGCCCTCCAGGAGTTTGGACCAGATAATTTCACCCGTTTTTACGCTGATTAATTTGGCATCCACCCGGATTCCAGCATTCACTTTGGTACCTGTAATAATAGTTTCCTTGATCACCTGTGGTTTCGGTGCTGCTGGAGCTGGCGTAGTCGTAGCGGGCTTGGCGGCCGATTCACCCCGGGTCTTTGAGTCGGTGGAGGCCGGTGGAGGCGTCGCCGCGGGTTTGGTTGCAGGAGCCGGGGTAGTGCTTTTAGGCGGCTCCACGGTTTTCTCAATGGTTTTTTTGATAGGTTCTTTTTTATAGCTGTAATCTTGAATTTCTGCAGAAAGCACATAATCAGCACCAATGGTGATCCCTGCTTGCGCTCCATCATACTTGGATTTCGAGTGGATGGCTCGCTCCGTTTCGATGTCATCGTACACTTTGCGATTCACCAAATTCAGCATTTGTGGTTTGGTGGATAAAGCACTGATTAATTTTTCTTGCAACATTCTAGCCAGTTCAGGAGATCCCTTCACTTTGTATTGAAAGGTGTCCACCAGTAAAGACGGTAAAAGCGCCTGCGCTTCTGGTGATTTAGCAGACAATGGGAACTGGCCCATCACACAGACCGGTTTTATGCCTGCTTTAAGAAGTTCAGCAATGCGTTTGCCACCATCCATTACCTTAAAAAGACGGGTATCATAGCGGTAGCCATCTTCCCGCAGGATATAGCCGATTTTTTGCACGTGTTGGTATTCAATGCCCTCTTGGATGAACTTTTCCCCCAATTCATAGACATCAAAAGTAGTCCCCAGTTGTGGCAAATTGAGAATTTTACTTAAATCTACCCGGACGTACTTAGCCTTTTCTTTTTTCTCTTCCACCAACGAATCGATGGTCCCTACCCCACCGAGGAGTTGGAGGTACGACTGGCTGGCATGGTTGCGAAGTTGATCGTAAATTTTATTCAAGCCAGCGATCGAATCGGCAGCAGGGGAGTTAGCAGTAGATTCCCTGGAGTTGGAAACCAAGTGTAGGTTTTCATTGATGACCATCTTGGAAGTTGCCACCTCGGTGATGGTGATACTGACATTAGCAAAAAAGTGGTACACATTTTTAACCCGTACGATGGTGGATTTAGGATTTTTAGGATCCTGGCGGATGGTGTCTTTTTCCACAATCGATTTTAAGCGGTTGACTTCCAGGCGGCCAAGGTATTCACAGGGAATGGATTCATTTCGGTAGGACTTAGCGATTTCCGATTTTTCCATGTAGGGTAAAATCAGTCGTACTTCGTCAAACTTTTCTTTTTTTATGGTGGCAAATGGCATGGAAGTACCGAAACCCAAGCCTTTCTGAAAAGCTTCACCGGCGGACTGAACCACACTGGAGGGGACCGATTCAACACCCACTGGGGGAAGTATGGCAATGCTTGGCTGGTTTTTTCGACCTAGGACATCGGTACCGTAGGTGATAAATCCGGGAGGTCGTCCGTTGGTTTGAGCGTAGGTGGAGAGCACCAACAAAAGAATAGGAAGCGTAAGGTAAATTCGCTTTGTCATGACAAGGTGTACAATGAGTGGCTAATGCTGGTTTTAGGAGGTTTTATTCTTTTAAAAGAGCCCTATTTCGTTTTTATCCGGGCATACAACTTTCTTTTTTCGTTGAAGGCCAGTCGGAGTTCCTTCTTGCCTTTCTTTTCTTTCACAATGGAGAAATTACCATTTTCTACTTTTTCCACCTTCATTTCTGCCACCTGGATATCGCGTTCAATTTCCAGGCTATCCACTACTTCGGAAGTGGTGTAAAAAACTTCCAGCACCATATCCTTTCGAATTCCTCTGGTACTTCCGGCGGCCATCAATACTTTATCCACGCTTTTTTCATCCTCCTCCAAGGCTCTTACAATGGTATAACGGTCTTTAGCTAGCCACCGGCTCAGGATTTCGGACATGGTTTTGCGGACCTTGCTGGTGGTATAACCGGATGGCAAGCCAGTTCCTCCGGAAATAAATCCTTCTTTGAGGTTACATTCTCCTCCCTCCACTTTAACTGCGGTTTCCACGCTGGTGATCTCCAGGGAAAGCAATCCAGTTTTACCGTTCATTTTTCCGGTGAGGATGTATTCGGCGCCGACCGCTCTCCCCTGTTCTACCACTTTCCCATCGATAAACGACTCTGATTTTTGGAGTTGGCGTTCGGATTCCAATTCTTTGATGGCATCCCGGTCAACTACAGAGAAGCGACCGGAGGCCAGCAAGGCGCGCAGGGCAGCTCCCCGGCAATCCACCATATATTGATCGTATTTTTTACCGAGGGTATCGTGGGTGAAAGGAGCTACCCAAATACTGTTTTTGCTGATTTGGGCGGAGAGTGTGCTGGCAAACAAGATTAGCAGCGAGCTAAGGCCCACTTTTAACATAAAGAAAGGACGTACCATGAATATTTGACTAGTTTAACGGCCGATAAGGTCCAAAGCATTATTGGTTTTGAGCCAGTTGAGGCTAATGGCAGTCAATGCATTCCATCGGGCTTTTTCTACTTCTGCTCCGGTGGCCCACATTTGAAATAGCCAATTCCATTGTTCTTTGCGTTCCGCATCCAGACGAGCTTCCATTCCCTGAATGGTTGCTTTCACTTGAGGGGCACAGGGAGCAGCGGCATCGACCTTGCTGAGTAGTTGGAGTGCCTCCACAAATCGGTTTGCTGCTGCAGCCGCTTCCGCTTGTTGGACAATGTTGCCACACAGCCGCGCCTGTTCAAGCTCGAAGGCCTGTTGCCGGAGAGCTGCCGTGCTGGTATAGCAACCCGTTTCTACGGGCACCGCATGCAGGTGCGCGACCGCAGCCGCGTAGTTTCGTTTTTCTACTTGATCGCTGGCAACAGCCTTTATCCTGGCACAATTATCTTCGTAATATTGGTCAATCAGCTGATCCATCTTTAATAACTCTTTCACCGCCATACTTTTTTTATTTCGAAGCTGTTGGACAGCCCTTTGGATCGCCTCTGAGCGGGTCTTCCCGCTTCCGGTGACTACCAGATCAAAACTGCCTAGAATTTCGGTAGATACCAGGTTTTTGACTTGCACATTCAAATTCACTTTAGCCGTTTGTAGCGTTTTCATTCCTTCTGTTTTGCCTTCCTCCAGCAAACTCAGTGCAGGGATTAGTCCGAAGAGGGAAAAACTTCCGCTTGCAGTCCCAGCCGCGGGCAGCATTCCGATCAAGAACCGTTCAGCTTCCTCTCCATGCCCCCGTTCAATGGGCGCATTATAGACGGTTCGAGCAACCTGATAAGCCTGTTTAGCAGCTGTTTGCGCTTGCAACCAGCCTGAAAACAGCAAAAAAACCAATAATAATGGGAATAAACGAATCATAAGGTGCTCAGTTAATGGTAATAAATAATTTGTTGCCTTGAATATCGCGGGTAGATTCTAGTCCAAGTCCTTTTAGAAACTGTCGAAATTCGGAGGCGAATTTGGAAATACGGTAGTTGTTTCCATTGTCATCCTTGAATGGCACCCGCAGCTCATCTACCAACATTTTCGTGGCGGTCACCCCTTGGGTATGGAAATAGCCTTTGTAAGCATTTTTTTCTAACCACTGTTCGATTTGATCGGAGAGTATCTCGCCCGAATCGCCCACTTCGGCATCCATATCTACCGTTGAACCCTCGGCGAAGGTGATGCTCATGGTTGCAATTCGGCCATTTTGTACAATTTCGTCGAACTTGGATTGTAAGGTATTCAAAAACTCTTCGACCAAGCCTTCACAGGCCTTTTCAGTGAGTTTCTCGTAATTTTCGGAATAGAATTTTGGAGAAGTTTTTACCTTATTGGACAAAGAGAAACCGGAGAAGGCGTCGTAGGCGGTGACAATGACGGTCACACTATTTCCTCCGGAAGACCGATTAATGGTAGCTTCTGTTTCAATATAAATATCGGCACCAGAGAGCTCAATGATCTCTTGTTTGAGGGAAGTTCTATTTTCCAGCTCCATTGCTTTATCGTTGTTGAGCTGTTTCACCCGCGCGCGAAAATCAATGGTATTAAAGCCTCGGTTATCAAATCCCTCCTTGACTTTGGATACTGCAACCCGCAGGTTGATATCGCTTTCCAGAATGGTGCGCATATCTTGGTTTTCCTTCACAAAAGGAATGACCATGATGGAGGGTTGGATGTTTTTGACAGGGGTAGGCGTGCTTTCTTGAGCAAAGAGCTTTCCAGAAAAAAGCAACAGTGCTGATAGGCAAAAGGAAAAGGTGTTGTTCATAGAAAATTAATAACCGAATTTTCGAATAATTTGGTGACTCTCCAGGTCTCTACGGAGACTGGTCACATCAATTTTGAGATAGTTTTGAACATTTTCGCCGGAACGAACCTGTGGCCGAAAGGCTGAATTGGGTTCCGAGTGCATCATAAAGCGTTTATAACCCGCTTCATCCAGCAGTTCAGTGAAGTATCGCTTGTGTTTTGCCTGTGCTTTATCACCATCTGGGACCATGGGCAGGTTGTATTGAGAGCCAGGAATGCCTTTGAACAGCAAATTGTAAAAGGCATTTCGTTCGGCATTTTCAATCGCCGCCTTTTTGGTGGCACCGTAGCCAGCAGCGCTGACCTGGATAGTACCCGGCTCTTGACTATCGATGTAGTTAACCTCACCAGTGACGATTTTAGAAGAATTACAGGCCATTAAGGCAGAAAGAATGACAGCAGCAAGGAGGTATTGTACCTTCATAATTAAATAATTTGCTGCAAAGATACATTCCGGCAGTAGCGGATACCACCGGAATGCATATTAAATATATTTTTAACTAACTATTACAGTTCCATCCTCCAGCTCAAGTTGGGAATTAAACCCAGCTGATACTTGGTTTCTACTTGTTGGGTGACGGGATCGTAGTACCTGTAAGCAATATTTTGGTGCATTGTTAAGTTTTGAAATTCAAGGGCAAAAGTGGTATTTCGAACCCTTCGAAGGCTTTTTTTCCAGTACAACCGACCGTCTACTCTAAAATAAGGGTTGTTTTTTTCCGTGTATCCATTCGTGTAGATAAACACGGTGGATTGGCTTTGAACGGAAGCAGCGTTATCGATGGGCAATGCCCGGGTACCACCCATCAACACCGCCCGGCCATTCACCCCAAAATGCCGAAAGATCCCGCTTTTCTTTTCCCTCCGCTTCCACTCCTTGCCTGCCAGCAAATTAGCCACCTGGCCTACCGCCCATCGGCTAGACCGCAGGACTTCATCAGAGCCACTCACCCTCGATTGTAATAAAGTAAGGTTGGTATTTGCAAACCAACCGTCCGCAAAACGGCGGTTTACCATCAATTCTAATCCAGTGTTGAAGGCTTTTCCATTCCGAAC
>CANHDG010000112.1 GCA_947459365.1 Saprospirales bacterium | reverse complement strand
TTAAAATCAACACCAGTGACAAACTAGCCCTCAGAGATCCTGAAGACACTCCTTTAGGGAGAAGTATTGTCCGAAAGGGACTTGTTCTAATGGATGAATTGGGACTAGAGCATTTTACCTTTAAAAAACTGGCCCACGAGATCAATACAACGGAGGCAAGTATTTATCGGTATTTTGAAAATAAGCACCGATTATTACTCTATCTGTTGACTTGGTACTGGAATTATATGGAGTACTTGGTCGTGTTTAGTCTGCACAACTTAAACGACCCAAAGCAAAAACTTCAAAAAATAATCGCATTATTGGTTAGCCCGCTTCCGGATGGATTAGATAACTCCGGAATGGATAAAAAAGCCCTGCATAATTTGGTCATCGCCGAAAGTAGCAAAGCATATTTGATCCGGGAAGTGGAAGAGATTAATTCTGTTCAATTGTTCAAACCATACAAAGATCTATGTGGACGAATAGCTGGGATCATGAGGGAGTACAATCCATCCTATCCTTACCCGCATTCATTGAGTAGCACACTCATTGAAATGGCCCATTTTCAGCATTATTTTATGCTTCACCTGCCTTCTTTAACTAACTTCAGCCCTAAAAAAGACCCAAACGAAATCATCGCCTTTCTAGAAAACCTGGTCTTCTCTACCCTATCTCAGTCTGGTTTTAGTAACCCAACTTCCGAACTAGGTACCTGAATTAGTCTGGCATCCTTCCCTCTTCTTGCCGCATCCCCACTGGCATTTTCCAACCGCAATACCCCTCTTGGGCACACCGCCGAGCAAATTCCACAACCTACACAGGAAGCACGAACAATATCCTGCCCTCTTTGGGCATACGCCCGAACATCAATACCCATTTCACAATAAGACGAGCAGTTCCCACAACTAATACACTGACCACCGTTCACAGTAATTCGGAAGCGCGATGCTTTTCGCTGCCAAATCCCCATCCAAGCAGCCATCGGGCATCCGAATCGACACCAAACACGACTGCCTAACAGTGGATAAAAGCCCACTCCCACCACACCGGAAAAAACCGCGCCTACCAAAAAAGAATAGGTTTTGTAAAACAAAGAAGAGTACTCCTTCAGTACTGCACGCTCCAGATAAACATTTAGCCACAATAAAAAGGTAACCAGTACCACCATGACCAGTATCCCATGGATCATCCAACGCTCTAGTTTCCAGGAGGCAATGGACTTACTCGATAAATGCCGGAATGGATCACCCGCCGTCTCTGCCAAAGCACCACAACCACATACCCAAGAACAATACCAGCGTTTCCCAAAAAACCAAGTTAATACTGGGGTGGCGACAAAAAACATAAACAAACCAAAGAAAAAGAAAAAAGCCCCTAAACTTGTCTGCGATTGCCAAGACCAAGTAGCAGGGGTTGCATTAGCGTACGAAAGCGGCCAAAAATAGGTAAAGTACAACTCCGGCTGTTGAAGGCTTACCAAGATACCTGGCAAAAAATAGGAAAATCCTAGTTGGAAGAAGACCACCGACCAAGTCCTGATTTGCTGGTAGCGCTGGTGGCGGTACTTGTACAAAAATTTAATTCCCATCGTCACCACGGCAAAGGTGTACAAGCTCCCGTATACAAACCAAGCATCTGCTGGTGCCTTTCTTAATAGCTGACTCAGTCTATTAAATGCTTGTATAAGTCCACTTAAATACTCCGGAAACCAGTAGAGACAGGTGTAAAATAATGTAATCAGAATACCGACTATCCATCCCCAAATACCCCTGGCAGTTAAGGACCGAAACCAAACCCCATTGTTACGAATTCCGGATGGAAAACGGCTATACTCCTCTCGAATAAATATGCGCATGCCATAAGCCATCAAAAAGAAGGAGATGGATAATGCTTTCCAATGTTCAAAAGAAACACCAGCAATCCAGAGCAACCCCAAAATAAAAACACCAACAACACTGATCGCCAAACCCGCTTTAGATCGCCAACTCATAAAAAGCGGACTAGGATTCGAAATGGATAAATTTTCCATAACAAAGAAAAACTGATGAGAAAATTTTAGAAAAGTAAAATTATTTTTTAAAAATCCGAAGTAATGCTGTCAAACTCCGCTGGGATTTTAGCTTGACCTGTTTTCCGTTTTTTTGATTATAAAGCGTAACAACAGCAGATTCCACCTCAGTGGTAAACTCAGGATCAAAATTGGCAAATGATAATTCTTCCAGCACCTTTTCAATCCCACAGCCTTGTTCAATCCAACGTAGACAAACTTCCTGTCGGTACCGCACTCCAATCAAATTGAATCCAACTACGGAAGTATCGGATGTACGATAGTTGATCCGGACACTTCTTGAGCTGCCATCTGACCAGTACAAGGTCTCTATATCGGGAGGAAGTTGTGGGTCAATGGTCCCGTACACTTGATACTCCAAATCGAAAAATTTGGCTGAATTGAACCAAGTACCCGGATCGTATACTGTTGGCTTCCCAAGAATGGTGGCTGCAACGGTTTCACCCATTTTTCGGCCGGTGTACCATACTGCTTCTATGGGCTTTCGCCCTGAGGACGGTTTCTTTACCTCAGCACAATCACCAATCGCGTAAACTCCCGGCAGATTCGTCTGTAAGTATTCATCCACCAAAATACCTTTATTTATTTCTAAGCCTGAGGAACGAAAAGCCCCAACGTTGGGGACAACACCGGTTGTAATTCCTACCAATTCTGTGGCAATTTGCTCTCCTTTATCAGTCAAAACTGCGGTACATCCGCCTGTTTCATCGGGTAAAATAGCTTTTAGATTTGTATTGTACCGACAATCTATGGAATGATCCCGCAAATGCTGGCCAATCATCAACGACTCCTCCCGAGGCAATACATTGCTCCAATACGAGGGCTCTCGGATTAGGAAGGTAACGGGGATATGCCTAGAATGAAACATTTCTGCCAGTTCCACCCCAATTAAACCACCTCCCACCACCACGGCCCGGCTTAAACCGCTGCTGTTTGAAGCTATATATTGCAAATCCTGTAAGTGGTAAAGCCCTCTTACTCCTTCTAATTCAATGCCTTTCAAGGCTGGGCGGAAAGGTTGGGAACCCGTTGCGAGAACCAAAACATCGTAGCCTATTGCCGTACCTGAATCAGTGTGAATTTTTTTATTCTCGTAATCGAATTGAACCACTTTGGCGCGCAGTAAGTTGATTCTGTTTTTTTCCCAAAAGAAAGGCTCGTACGGAAAGAGGTCCTGTTCCTTAAGGTGGCCCATGTAAACGTACATAAGCGCTGTTCTTGAAAAAAAATAGTCAGACTCCTCGGAAATCATCAAGATAGGATGATCTGATTGCTTCCGTAAAAACCTCGCAGCGGTGCTTCCCGCAATACCATTGCCAATAATTACAATTTGCATCCTAAACTTTTTTTTGTGAATAAAAAGAATGCGGAAATTTCTATGAAGAAAGGGGCATTTAATTTGAATGCCCTTTGCATCGAACCCCTGAGCCCTTTAGATTGGATCAACATCCACTACAAGACGGACCTGGCCCCAACCGGACTTTCCAACCAGTTGTTGCTCTAAAAACTGAATTAAGCCTTTGGCATCCTGGATCAGTTGAATATTCTTTTCCAGTTTTAACAAAATATGCTGCTGATATAGGTTTCTCAACCGAGCAGTTGCTGGAAGTACGGGCCCTAGCACTCGATCGGGACCTAATTTAGAACGTAAATTGGCCGCAAGCCAGGCAGCAGCAGCAGCAGTAATTTTATCATCCTTATGCAAAACCGTCACTTGAATCAACCTAAAAAAAGGTGGGTAATTAAATTCTCTTCGCTCTTTCAACTCCCGCTCCACAAACTGATTGAAGCTGTTTTCGAGCACTTCTCTTATAACTGGATGACCCACAGCATACGCTTGAATCAATACTTTCCCCTGTTTGTTTTTTCTTCCTGCCCTACCCGCCACCTGCGTGAGCAACTGAAAAGCACGCTCCCCATTTCGAAAGTCAGGGTAACGAACCAACTGATCGGCTGATAACACACCGACCAAACCTACATTTTCAAAGTCTAACCCTTTGGTTACCATTTGCGTCCCCACCAGCACATCAATTTCTTTTTCCTCAAAATCACTCAAAAGATTCGCCAAGCCTGATTTGGAACCAGCGGTGTCCAAATCCATCCTCGCAATTCGAGCCTCCGGTAGATATACCTTCAATTCATCCTCAATTTTTTCAGTACCAAACCCAACCATGCTCAGTTTGCCGGAACCACATGCAGAGCAGGTTTCTGGAACTGGCAAATGAAAATTGCAATAATGGCAACGCAATTTATGCTGATGCTTGTGATACGTAAGGGTTACATCACAATTTTTACACATTTGGGACCAACCGCAAGTCGTACATTCGAGCACCGGTGCGTACCCCCGGCGGTTTTGGAACAAAATCACCTGCTCCCCTGCTGCGAGCGCTCCTCGTATTCCATCGATTAAGGGAACGCTGAAAATTCCATGAACTTGTTTTTTCTTTTGCTGCTCCCGAAGGTCAATAACCTCTATTTTAGGAAGTTGAAGTCCTCCAAAACGCTCGCCTAGGGTAGCATATCCGAATTTACCTGTTTGACTGTTGTAAAAACTTTCAAGCGAAGGCGTTGCGGAGCCCAACAACACTTTAGCCCCTGTTAGTTGAGCGAGGTAGATCGCCGCATCTCGAGCATTATATCGGGGGGCTGGATCGTGTTGCTTGAAAGAGGGATCGTGTTCTTCATCAATAATGATCAATTTTAAATCCTGAAAAGGCAAAAATAGGGCCGATCGAGCCCCTAACAACAGAGGTTTTCCTTGTGCAACTTCCTTCCAAACATCCACCCGTTCATTGGCACTTATGCGAGAGTGATACACCCGGATATCTCCTCCAAACACCTTTGTAAGCCGTTGAACCACCTGGGTTGTCAAGGCAATCTCTGGCAATAAATACATCGCTTGTCCACCTTGCAACAAGGTCTCCCGCATCAGCTCCATGTAAAGTTGGGTCTTACCAGATCCTGTAACCCCATGAAGTAACACCACTTGTTTTCCAGCGGTAAACTGCCCATGGATCGACTTTAAGGTCTCCCTTTGAGCATTGGAGAGCGATCCAGAATTGCTTAATTCGTTTTGATAATCGGCCGTACGGCTGACCTCCCGTTCAAATACTTCCAGGATTTCCAATTTTTGAAGGGAATTTAAGGGAGACTCTGAAACCTCGGCCACCCTCAGCAACTCTTTTCGGGTGACATAAGGCTTGCTGCGGTTTAACTGAATAAAACCAGTCAAGAGCCGTTGCTGGGCAGTAGAAGTAGCCAACTCAAATGCGGCTGCAATTTGGGTTGGATCTGCCCGATAAACTGGCCCCCAACGAACTGCCATTATCTTTTTTGCGCTGTACTTTTCTCGCAAATCTTCCCGCAATTGGAGTACCCCCCTGTAAAGAAGTCGCTGGATGATGGGCAACACCGTTTTCTTTTGCAGAATTTTACGCGCATCTTCTATGGTAATTTCTTGTTGCAGCTGCAATGCCTCAGCGATTAAGTACTCTTCGGCATTTAATTCACTAAAATCGTCTCCAAATTCAGGCCTTACCACCAACCTGGTCTCACTGGTTAATTTCATATTGCCCGGTAAAGCGGCAGACATGACTTCTCCCAACGTACAAGCATAATACCGGGCTATCCAATCCCACAACTGCAACTGTTGTGAAGAAATAAGAACTAACTCCTCCAAGATACACAGAATCGATTTAACCACATATCCTGGTGGATCCTGATGAATCCGCTCTACTACCCCGCTGTATAATTTGCTTTTTCCAAACGGCACTTCCACCCGCTGGCCAACCATCAATTGACTTACAAGATCATCCGGAATGGAATAAGTGTATGTGTTTCGCGGAAGTGCTAAAGGAAGTATAATCTCGGCATAATACATAGTTGGCAAAGATAACCTACAAATAGAAAACGTTGATTTAAAAATATTTTAAGGCGATGTTTCGCAATCCTGGTAAAAGGGGTTATTTTTGCAGCAACATTTAATAAATTAACTTGCTTGTTAGTAGAAGCAAGATCCAATCATTCAAATTAATTTTCTATTGGCAGATTTTCCATCTTCGTCTAAGCCGGGCAACAACAATAACAAGCCCAACAATACCAACAGCAACAACCGACCCGGCGGCGGCGGTAACACCAGTAGACCTGGTGGAAACACAGGGCCTAGTAGGCCAGGAGGTCCTGGAGGCGCGCGTCCAGGGGGCCCCTATCGCCCCAGCACAGGTACTGGTCCCAGACCGGGTGGCCCTGGGGGTAGAATGCGGCAAGGACCAAGACAAGTGGTTGCTGAACACCGTATCAATGATTTCATCCGAGGAGTCGCAGAAATGCGTCTTATTGGAGATAACATGGATGAAATCAGCGAATTGCTGGGCAAAACCATCGAACCAGGCATCTACGATACCGTTCAACTTCGAGAGTGGTCGGAGGAATGTGGGCTCGATCTAGTCGAAATTTCACCGAACGCAGCCCCTCCTGTAGCCCGTATCGTCGACTACAATAAATTTCTTTACCAAAAGAAAAAGAAGGAAAAAGAGCTGAAGGCAAACACTTTCAAACAGCAGCTGAAAGAAATCCGCTTTGGTCCTGAAACAGGTGAGCATGATTTTGAATTCAAACTACGGCATGCCAAGTCTTTTCTTGAGGAAGGCAACAAGGTTAAAGCCTATGTTCAATTCAGAGGCCGTGCGATCGTTTTTAAAGACCGCGGAGAATTGTTGCTTCTTCGATTTATTAAAGAGCTAGAAGAAAGCGGACTCCCAGAACAAATGCCTAAACTAGAAGGCAAAAAAATGCAAGTCATTATCGCTCCTAAAAAGACACCTGGCAAAAAATCCTAGTTATTTTTAGATATATAAAACGGCGCGCCAAACTTTGGCGCGCCGTTTTTTTTATTCCTTTCCTACCACCGCAGCTCTGCGAAGTCGATCGTTGATGGCTCTCCCAAGCCCAAGATCCGGCACCCATTCTCCCACTAAGAGTTCCGCCGCTGAATTATCTAAGGTCCGAAGTGCCGCAAACAAATGCTGAGCAGCCTCTTCCATATTACCCGTTTTTGACAAGATTTCCTGCTGAAATACTTCTACATCGATTAACCCAGAAAAAGAAAGTAAACCAATCCTCTTGCCAGGATGCTCTGAAATCAGCGCCTGCACATTGCCAAGGAACAAAGGTTTTCTAGGAGCATAATGCGTTTTTAACATGCCAGGCGCCGCCGGATTACTGCTCTGGTTTAATTGAATTTGCACAGGCCCCACTACAGATTCAATTGCCTCGACCGACAGGCCTCCCAACCGATAGACAGTCACCAAGTTCCCCTCTAACCCCACAATCGTACTTTCTAGACCGACTCTACAGGCACCACCATCTAATATGTAAGGAATCAGTCCACCCAATTGCTGCTCAACATGTTCTACTCGGGTTGGACTAATATAGCCAAAAGGATTTGCACTGGGTGCGGCTAAAGGAAAAGGTAACTGACTAAGTAAATCCAAAACCATGTTATGTTGAGGAACGCGAACGGCCATTCGTGGAAGCCCTGCTGTCACTAAATCTGGAATAATTTCTTTTTTGGGCAATAATAAGGTTAAAGGTCCAGGCCAAAAGCGTTCGGCTAGAGCCCGGAGCGCAAACGGAAACGAATCTGCAAAGGTTTCCACAGACTCAAGTTTATCCACATGCACAATTAATGGATCAAAAGTTGGCCTGTTTTTGATGGAAAAAATCTGAACAACCGCCTTTGGATCCAAGGCGTTGGCGGCAAGCCCGTACACTGTTTCGGTCGGTATTCCGACACATGCACCCTGTTTCAGCCATTTGGCAGCCTCCAGGATGTCTTTTCCAACTATCGTTTTGATCAAAGAGTTCATTTTTTCTAACAGTCCTACTTCAAGGTTTGAAATACAGCCCTTTTGACCGACAAATCTTCAATATTGGGCATTCTGCGTTAGTTCAGCCAGCGCTACTTCTTAAAGGAAGAACTCGCCGCAAAGTTAGACAGAAGCCATGGTTTTCCATACCTTTGCCACCATTATGGAACATATCTTATTTTCGATTCAGGACGGAGTGGCTCAAATTGTATTCAATCGGCCACAAGTGTACAACTCCATGCACAGTGCGATGCGGATAGAGTTGATTCAAGCACTTCAATCCTGCGCAGTGGATCCTCAAGTAAGGACAATTTACCTAATCGGATCAGGCAAGGCTTTTTGTGCGGGCCAAGACCTGCAAGAAGTAGTGGATCCAACTGGTCCCTCCATGGATAAAATCCTTTCAGAGGGCTATAACCCCATCGTTCAACTGATTCGCTCGATCGAAAAACCCATTGTTGCAGCAGTAAACGGAGTGGCAGCAGGTGCAGGGGCAAATATTGCTTTTGCATGTGATATAACCGTAGCGAGTGAATTAGCCAGCTTCACCCAGGCGTTCTCGAAAATTGGTCTAGTTCCAGACTCTGGTGGCACCTGGACGCTTCCCCGCTTGGTCGGCCTTCAACGAGCGGCCGCCCTGATGATGCTTTCTGATAAGATTACCGCCAAGGAAGCTGAAGAAATTGGGATGATCTGGAAGGTTTTGAGCAGCGACCGCTTCGAACAGGAAAGCCTCCAGCTCGCACAAAAGTTAGCACAAATGCCCACCAAGGCTCTAGGAATGACCAAAAAAGCACTTCAGTTGGCAGCAACCAATTCCTTTGAAGCGCAATTAAAAGTAGAAGAAACATTGCAAACGCTTGCAGGCAACTCCTATGATTACAAAGAAGGAGTTGCCGCTTTTTTGGAGAAAAGAGCCCCCCTGTTCAAAGGTGAATGAAAGAGATGAAGGAGCCCGCAAAAGCGCGTTTTAAAATCAAACGAAAACATAAATTCAATCTGATTTTAGGTCTGTTCTTCCTTGGAACGATCCTTCTGGCCAGCCCGACCGCCCGGTTCTGGCTTAGATCTTTGCTGGAATACCCGGTACATTACACAGAATACAAAAATTTTGATATTCGAATACCGGGTGATTACGAGGTCCATGGAATAGATGTGAGCCGTTGGCAGCGAAAAATAGATTGGAAAAGGGTAAAAAATATGCAGGTGGGGACGGTGAATTTTGAGTTTACATTTATTAAAGCGACAGAAGGCACCTGGATGGTAGACCCTCATTTTAAATCAAATTGGGAAAATTCCAGAAAAAATGGACTCATCCGTGGTGCCTATCATTTTTTCATACCGCACCTAAACGCTGAGCATCAGGCAAAACACTTCATCCGAACCGTCAAACTAAAAAGTGGAGACCTTCCTCCTGTGATAGATATCGAAGAAACATTTGGTATGTCTGCTGCTCAGATCCGTAAGGGAACTAAGCAATTCATGGATTTATTGGAAGCACATTATAAAATAAAACCAATTCTTTATACCAACCGGTCCTTTTTCAAAAATACTTCGCAGAGGAAC
>CANHDG010000111.1 GCA_947459365.1 Saprospirales bacterium | reverse complement strand
GTTGTGATCATCCGTATGAGGGAGGTTTTACCTGCCCCGTTTGGTCCAAGAAGGCCGAAGAGGGATCCTTTGGGTACATCAAAGCTGACGTGGTCTACTGCTGTGTATTTATCGTATTGTTTAACGACGTTTTGTATGCTTAGAATCATGATTTCAGTGTTGAAAAATGAATAGGTTTAAAGAGGTTGGATAAAAATACTTGATTTGTTTGAAAAGGACTTAGCGCTTTTATATTTTTTGTGAAATTAGGTGTTTACAGGCTGCTGAGCAGTTGTTCGAGTAAGCTTTTCGCTTGTTTGATGGTTCGTACTCCTTCTTGGACAAGGATGAATTCTTTGTTGGTTTGTTTCATGGAGATGCTCATTTGCCGGCCATGTTTTCCGACAAAAGAAATGATTTTATGGAAGTCTTCGCTTTCAAAGAAGGGTGACTGGGGTTTAGAGAGGAAGTAGCAACGCAGTTTTCCACCTTTAAGTATCAGCCGTTCAAAGCCTAATCGTTTACAGAGCCATTGTAATCGAAGTGCTTCAAAGAGTGTAAGAACGGCCGTCGGGATTTTCCCGAAACGATCCGTTAGCATGGCTGAAAACTGTTCGATTCCCTGTTCATTTGTTATATCATTTAATTGTGTGTAGAGGGCCAATCGCTCTTGAGTATTGGATACATAGTCGTCTGGAATGCGCATTTCCAGGTCTGTTTCCACTGTTACTTCGCGTACAAAGTCGCCTTTTTTGGCAAGTTCATCTTTGAACAAGTCTTTAAAATCAGTCTCTTTTAGTTCATGGATGGCTTCATCCAGGATTTTTTGATAGGTTTCGTATCCGATATCTGCAATAAAACCGCTCTGTTCTCCTCCGAGTAAGTTGCCGGCGCCTCGAATATCCATATCGCGCATGGCGACTTGGAATCCATCGCCCAGCTCGCTGAACTCTTCGATCGTCTTAAGGCGTTTCCTTGCTTCCGGTGTGAGCACGGAGAAGGGAGGAGCAAACAAATAGCAATAGGCTTTCGTATTGGATCGACCTACCCTACCCCTTAGTTGGTGTAGATCGGAAAGCCCGAAGATATCAGCCCTGTTAATAATGATGGTATTGGCGTTGGGGATATCCAGACCTGTTTCGATGATATTAGTGCTTACAAGCACGTCGTGCCTTCGTTCAATAAAGTCGATCAGTGTTTGTTCGAGTGCTTCTGGGGGCATTTGGCCATGTGCCATTGCAACGTCAATATCAGGGCAAATTCGTTGTAGTAGCTCGACTATTTTAGGTAGTTCAGTGACACGGTTGTGGACGAAGAAGACTTGTCCGCCGCGGTGTATTTCGAAATAGATGGCATCTTTGATAAGGTCTTCATTAAAAACTCGGATCTCCGTATGGATGGGCTGTCGGTTAGAGGGGGGGGTGCGCAGGATACTCATATCTCTGGCTGCCATGAGGGAGAACTGTAGTGTTCTGGGGATAGGGGTTGCGGTGAGGGTGAGGGTATCTACATTATATTGGAGGGCGCGCAATTTTTCTTTGGCGGCTACTCCAAATTTTTGTTCTTCATCAATGACTAAAAGACCCAGGTCTTTAAACTTGGTGTCCTTTCCCAGTAAGGCGTGGGTGCCAATAATGATATCCACTTTTCCTTCTGCCAGTTGCTCTAGCACCTTTTTTTTCTCTTTACTGGTTCTAAAGCGGTTGATATAATCGACGTTCACAGGGAACTCTGAGAGTCGTTCGGAGAAGGTTTTCCAGTGTTGGAGGGCCAGGATGGTTGTTGGGACTAGTACTGCGACTTGTTTGCCATCTGTTACTGCTTTGAAAGCGGCACGAATGGCTACCTCTGTTTTGCCGAATCCGACATCTCCACAGACCAGACGATCCATGGGATAGTCTTTTTCCATATCAGCCTTGACATCGTTGGTGGCTTTTAGTTGGTCGGGGGTATCTTCAAAGATAAAAGAGGCTTCCAGCTCATTCTGAAGGTAGCCGTCTGGGGGGAAGGCGTGTCCGGGTGCTGAACGTCGTTTTGCATAAAGTTGGATGAGCTCGGCTGCGATATCTTTGATTTTTCGCTTGGTACGCGCTTTTGTTTGTTGCCAAGCGTCGGATCCGAGTTTATTCAGCTGGGGTTCGACTCCTTCTTTGCCGACGTATTTACTTATTTTGTGAAGGGATTGAATGCTGACATACAGCATATCATTGTTTTTGTAGACGAGTCGGACGGCTTCTTGTATTTGTCCCCCAATTTCTATTTTCTGGAGTCCGGAAAATTTTCCGACACCGTGGTCGATATGTGTGACATAATCACCCGGTTGAAGTTCCCTCAGCAGTCGGATATTCAGGGCTTGTTCTTTGGAGAAGCCGGTTCGGAGGCGAAACTGATGGAATCGTTGGAAAATTTGGTGGTCGGTCAGAACTACCAGACGAAGTTCTTCGTCAATAAAGCCTTCTGAGAGTGCGGATTCGATGGGGACCCACTCGATATTTGCTTTTAGATCCTTGAAGATGGCTTGTAGTCGGTCAAGCTGCTTTTTGTTGTCGGAGCAAATGAAGATTTCAAAACCAGCTGCCTTCCAGTCGTGTAAAGACCGAATTAGCAGATCAAAATTTTTATTGAAAGAGGGCTGAGGTTTAGCCGAGAAGGAGAGCTGTTTACCAGCGGATTCAATCGAAAGCATGGCGGCAAAGTTAGGAGCTTCTTGGGTATCGTGTAAGGGCTAACAAAGATGGTGCGGTTTTTTTCGCCTAAAGTTGATTTTTTTGGGACAGGATTGCTTTCAGGCCCGAAAAACTGGTCGATAATTTTCCCTTTTGCTTTGTCAAAAATATGTCAATCCCGAAGGCCGGAGATTTGGCTTCTTTTTATTTAGATTAAGTCTTAATAACTTTGCCCCACAAATAAACACATCACAAAAACGCACTACTTTATTATGTTTTCTATTCAAAAATGGATGGTCTTAACATTCATTTCCGCTTTGATGGTAACTGGCTGCAAGAATGAAAAAGATCCTTTGGTGGTACCCACAGAATACGATGGGAGCGCGTACACAGAGCATACCGTTACTGAGTACAATCTTCGATCCTTGTTCAAAGTATTTGTGGCGGAGCTGCAGAAGGGCCGGACAGAGGGGGTTACTTTGACGTCCGAAAATCTTAAATTATTTTACACACAGGGGAATCCTAGCTTAAAAAGTATAAGTACCCCCTATTACAGTTCGCTAGTAGAGGCCAATGATGGTTACTTGGAGGAGCTGGCCAAAAGCAGCGGATCGGTCTACCTTCCAGGGGTTCCTGTTGGACAGGGAGGCACTTTTAATGGGTACTTATTTGACGAAAATGGTACGGAGATGGAGCAGTTGGTAGATAAGGGTCTCTATGGGGCGGCGCATTACCATCATGCTTGGAATCTGATGCAGAAAGAGGTTGGACCTGCAGAGGTTGACCAATTGCTGGCTATTTTTGGGGCGCATCCCAGTTTTCCTAATACTCCAACACCAAGCAAAACGCTCAATCCGGATGTGAATATGGCCAATTATGCTGCTCGAAGAGACAAAAACAATGGTTTGGGCCTATATAGTGAGATGAAAAACGCATTTCTCCGCTTACAAGCTGCGGTTCAAGCAGGATCTGATTACAACGAAGAACGCGATCAGGCGTTAGCAGACATCCGGTTACTTTGGGAAAAGATCAATTATGCCACCGTTGTCAATTACTGCCATAGTGTGATTTCGCTGTTAAGCGCCACGAATCCTACGGCGGTGGACCAATCCAAGGCCCTTCATGCACTGGGCGAGTGTATCGGTTTTGTACATGGCTGGCGTGGGCTTCCAAATGGGGCAAAACAGTTTACAGATGCTGAGATTGATGAGCTGTTAAGTTTGTTGAATAATCCTGTTGGCGGAGAATCTTCTACTTACTTGTTTGTAACGGATCCGGTGAATGAGCTTGGGCAATTGACTCAGCTAATTCAGAAAGTACAAACCAAGTTTGGATTTACAGACCAAGAAATTGATGATTTTAAGATCAATTGGGTCTCGGCACAAGGCCGTTAAACTAAAAGTGACTCTAACTAAGACAATAAACAAACTACTGCAATTATGAGAGGGCCGATTGTTAGCTTATACTTATTTTCTTTGATTTTCCTTTCGTGTAAGGACACGGATCAGCCAACAGGATCCTTTGATCGAAAGCCTCTGTTGGAGCATTATGCAAGTCGGGTGATTCTGCCTGCATTTAGGGAGTTAGAGTTAAAAACGGGTTCATTTAGATCTCAAGTTGATGCATTTTTATCAGATCCGAGTTCGCAACGATTAGAGGAATTGCGATCCAGCTGGTATGAGGCAGCTTTAAGCTGGCAGTCGGCCAATTGTTTTAATTTTGGCCCTGCTGGAGAAAGTGGTCTAAAAAAGTCCCTTGTAGAGGAGATAGGGACATTTCCTACTGATACCGCCTTAATTGGGCAGTTTATAGATGCAAATGATACCTTACTTAACAATTTTGATCGCGACACTAGGGGTTTTTTTGCCATTGAATATTTGTTATTCCGGTCGAATGCGCTAGTTCAGCTTCAGTCGGATGATTCTGCGCGTTCGTATTTGCGGGCTATTACTGCGCATTTGTACAATAATGTAGCGGGGGTAGTTCAGGCTTGGGAAGGTGGGTATTCCTCTACTTTTTTAGTTTCGGCTGGAACGGATGCGGGTAGTTCTACGGCTGCGCTGTATAATGAGTTTGTACGAAGTTTTGAACAAGCGAAGAATTTCAAAGTAGGTCTTCCTGCTGGAAAACGACCGGGTCAGACTCAGGCGGAACCTTTTTTAGTGGAGGGTTATTTTTCGGGATTTTCGCTTCCTTTACTTGAGCAGCATTTGAAAAACCTTGAATTTGTTTATTGGGGTAAGGATATAACTGGATTGAAGGATGGTCCAGGGCTCCGTGATTATCTTCAGGCGGTAGTGGGTGGAGCCGATCTAGTGGTTGCTTCCGATGCGCAATGGCAGCTGGTTTTGGAGGCATTAGAGCAGATTCCGGATGATCGCCCGCTTTCTGCGATGATGGCGGAAAACAATTTGGCTATAGAGCGTTTGCATACAGAACTGCAAAAGCATACTCGGTTTTATAAGAGCGAAATGTCCTCGTTATTGGGTATTGCAATCACTTATGCCAGTGGTGACGGAGATTAACCTGTGGAATCATAACCAATTAGAAGTGATGAATTCTTCGGCTTCTCTTTTTCAGCGGATTCGGCGCTGGTTGAGCGTGCCAGAGCCAAACGCAGCGTTGGTAACGCTGCGTTTGGTGTTTGGTGCGGCTATGACGTTTAGTGTATTGCGTTTTTGGTATTTAGGATGGATTGAAGATCACTTTGTGGATGTTCCATTTACCTTCAAATACTATGGATTTTCTTGGGTAAAACTATTGCCATCCTGGGGAATGTATGCGTTGCATTTTTTTATGTTATTGGGGGCTTTGGGAATCTTGTTAGGTTGGTGGTATCGGATTTCAGCGATTGTATTTTTTGTAACCTTCACCTATGTAGAGCTGATAGATTTAACCTACTATTTGAACCATTATTACTTTGTCAGCCTGGTTGGATTTTGGATGATATGGGTTCCTGCAAACCAGAGGTTTTCGTTAGATGTCTACTTTAATTCTGGGATTCGCAGTTTGGAGGCGCCTCGTTGGACAATTGAAGTATTTAAATGGCAAGTAGGGCTTGTTTACTTGTATGCGGGTCTGGCAAAGATAAACTACACTTGGTTGGTAGAGGCCATGCCATTACGGATCTGGTTGCCTGCGAGCAATTCTTTGCCGTTAATAGGTCCGCTTCTCGAGTATTCGTGGGTCCCCTATTTTTTTAGCTGGGCGGGAATGATTTTTGATTGCAGTATTGTGTTTTTATTGAGCTACTCAAGCACGCGTCTGATAGGGTATGTTGCGTTGTTATTCTTTCACGGAGTGACCGGTTGGTTGTTCCAAATTGGCATTTTCCCGTTGGTGATGACGGGGATGGTTTTGGTTTTTTTCTCGAATTCATGGCATAATCGGCTGTTATCATGGTTAGGCGAGGTGAAACGTCCGGTTTTGTTGCCTGTTTCAACTTCAATAATCAGTCGTCCATTTTCTATTTTTTTAGGTGCTTATTTTTTATTTCAGGTACTTTTTCCTTGGAGGTACCTGTTGTATCCGGGTAATTTATTTTGGACGGAGGAGGGTTATCGGTTTTCTTGGAGGGTAATGTTGATGGAGAAGGCGGGGACGGCCTTGTTTTTTGTGAAAGATCGAGAGACTGGACGTGAGGGGGTTGTGGATAATGCGGTTTTTTTGGCACCTCATCAGGAAAAGCAAATGGCCATGCAGCCTGATATGATAGTACAGTACGCGCATTTTTTGGCTCAACATTACCGGGAAAAAGGTGTTCAGGATCCGGCGGTTCGTGCGGAAGTGTATGTAACCCTGAATGGGCAACCGGGACAGTTGCTAGTTGATCCCATGGTGGATTTAACGCAGATAAATGATAGTTGGGCTCCAAAAACCTGGTTGCTCCAACACAACGGAACAAGAAAATGAACTTATTGAACGATATTATAGGATATTCTGGTCGGGCATCTTTAGAAGGCCTAAAGGAGGTAATAAGGACCTTTGAGTTGGTTTTTCTAAAAAAAATTGGGGTGTTTGCGTTATTGCTTTGTTGGATGAGCGCGATCACAGTAAAGGCCCAGGAAGTGGATAGTCTTGGGGCACAAGAGTTGCAGCGTGTAGAGATTAAGGCGAAAGCGATGGCGACGGGAAGGTTGAGGGCGGTGGAAGGACTTGCTATTTATGAGGGAAAAAAAACGGAGTTAATACAGGTTGATGGGTTGACAGCCAATTTAGCTACCAATAATGCTAGGCAGGTGTTTGCTAAAGTGGCGGGTTTGAATATTTGGGAAAGCGATGGTGCGGGACTTCAGCTTGGGGTTGGAGGAAGGGGGCTCAGTCCGAATCGGACCTCCAATTTTAATACCCGTCAGAATGGATATGACATGAGTGCGGATGCATTGGGCTATCCAGAGAGTTACTACACTCCTCCCGTGGAGGCGCTGGAGCGGATAGAAGTAGTGCGAGGAGCCGCTTCTTTGCAGTACGGCACGCAGTTTGGGGGGCTTTTGAACTTTGTGATACGGCAGCCGGGGGGGGATCGGCCGGTACATTATCTAGGTCGGCAAACAATAGGTTCATTTGGATTTATGAATATTTTCAATAGTTTGAGGGGGACATTACAAGGTGGTAAAGTATCGTATCATACTTTTTTTCAACACAAGCGGGGGGATGGATGGAGAGAAAATGCGGGATTCGCACTGAACAATGGGTATTTAGACGTTCATTATCAAGTTTCCGAGCGGTTGTCGGTGGATGTGGAATATACTGGAATGGGATACTTAGCTCAGCAACCTGGGGGGCTTACGGATGTTCAATTTGAGCAGGATCCAAGGATTTCTTATCGTTCTAGAAATTGGTTTCAGGTTCAATGGAATTTGGCGATGGTTGGTGCAGAATATGTATTTTCTGATTTCACAAAAGTGAATATCCGGAATTTTGCGCTTCGAGCAGGGCGCTTGGCGCTTGGCAATTTATCTCCTGTCAATAACCTTGATTTTGGGCAAAACCGCGACTTAATTGATGGCCGATTTGCCAATCAAGGATCGGAAGCTCGGCTGTTGCACCGGTACTCGGTGAAAAGCTTGGATCAAATCGTGCTAGTAGGTGCGAGGGCCTATAAAGGAACGTCTTTTGCTCGACAAGGGGAGGCTTCTAATGGGAGTGGTGCTGATTTTCAGTTTTTAAATCCAGGGGATGTAGAAAAGTCCGACTATGTTTTCCCAAACTATAATTATGCGTTGTTTGCGGAGCACATCGTTCGGTTTTCCCCGCGGTTTACCCTTACGCCGGGGTTTCGGATAGAGCGAATTGAGACCTTGGCGGAGGGTTTTTACAAACAGCGGGTATTTGATTTTGCGGGAAATTTAATTTCGGAGCGCCGCATTGAAGAAGAACTAAATCGAGATCGCTCCTTTTTGTTGTTGGGGGCTGGGTTATCTTGGAAGCCACGAAGGTATCAGGAATGGTATGCCAATTTTTCTCAAAATTACAGAGCGATTAATTTTACGGATTTGCGAATTGATAATCCGAATGGTCGAGTTGATCCAGCTATAACTGATGAACGGGGGTACACAGCGGATATTGGATTTCGCACCAGGGGCCATCGATGGATTAATGCAGATGTGACAGCTTTTTATATGGCCTACAAAGACCGAATTGGTTTATTATTGAAGGCGGATCAACCCCCCTTATACAATGATTATCGGCTTCGGACGAACATAGCGGATTCTCGAAATATTGGATTGGAGTCGTTTGTGGAGGTCCAATTAATGCCACTACTTCGACCTTTTGATACATTGAATCAGGTATCTATGTTTGTCAATATGGCTGTAGTAGATGCCCGTTATATCCGAACAGATGACTCTAGCATTCGGAACAAACGGGTGGAGCAATCTCCACCACTTACTTTTCGATCTGGCATGAGCTACAAAAGAGGGCATTTTCGGGCTACTGCCAATTGGTCTTGGACAGCAGAGCATTTTACGGATGCGACCAATGCCAGACGTACGGCTTCGGCGGTGAATGGTGTGATTCCGTCTTATTCCGTGATGGATCTTTCGTTGGTTAGAGCTTGGCGTTGGTGGACCTTAGAAATTAGCTGTAATAATTTGTTTGATCAGCGGTATTTCACTCGACGTGCGGAGGCCTATCCTGGTCCAGGGATTATTCCATCGGATGGTCGTTCGATGTACTTGACATTACAGGTTCGGTTGTAAGGGAAACAAAATAGGCCCAACGGATACGCTGGGCCTAGTCGGCGGGGGCCTTCTATACTAAAATAAGGATGTTTTAAAGTGCTTTTACCTCTGCAACCAGTTTTTGCAGGGTATCCTTAGCATCTCCGAATAGCATCTTTGTTTTACTGTGGAAGAACAGGTCGTTTTCGATACCGGCATAACCAGCTTTCATGCTGCGTTTCATCACAATTACATTTTTTGATTCCCACACTTCAAGAACGGGCATACCATAAATGGGGCTTGCTGGATCATTCAGTGCTGCGGGGTTAACGACATCATTGGCGCCGACTACAATAACGACATCTGCTTTTTTAATTTGTTCGTTGGCTTCTTCGAGGTCGTAAAGTTTGTTGTAAGGAACATCTGCTTCCGCCAGAAGTACGTTCATGTGACCGGGCATACGGCCAGCTACTGGGTGGATAGCGTAGCTTACGGTGACGCCATTGCTATCCAGGAGATCATCTAGTTCCTTGCAAATTTTTTGTGCTTGCGCGACTGCCAAACCGTATCCTGGGACAATTACGACTGATTCGGAATAATTGAGTAGGACAGCTGAGTCAGTGACGGAGATTTCCTTAATGGTTTGGTCTCCTTTTTGTTGCGCCCCTGCTTTTGTTGCGCCCCCGAAGCTGCCTACCAAAACATTCATTAGTGAGCGGTTCATGGCTTTACAC
>CANHDG010000110.1 GCA_947459365.1 Saprospirales bacterium | reverse complement strand
CTTCGTCGTCTCTAGTAGCCAAGGCATCCCCCATGCGCTCTTATTCACTTCCATATTCTTTCGCCTTTCAATTCTCCTATTTCGCTCTCGTGATTGCTCTTTACTCTCTACCTCTACTCCTTATTTTCCCAGTCTGTCAATGAACTTTTTATAAGATACCTTGGAAACCAAGGTAAGTTATGTCAATCTTTTGTTTCATTTAAAGCAACCGTTGTCGCTTTTTGTTCTTCGATGTTTGGGACCGCAAAGGTACGTTGAAGTAATTTACAGTACCAAATTTTTTTTCATTTTTTTTTGAGATTTTTTCGGCGCCTGTTCTTCGTTTAGAACCTCTTTCCGAAAGCGGGTGCAAAGGTAACACGAACTATTTCAAACCACCAAATACTTTTTGAAAAAAAATGAAAAAAGTTGAATGGTCGATCATTTACCGTTTTCAGCAGCTTTTTGCTGCCGTTTTTGGGCTAAAATCTCATTAGCCTGTTTTAAATCTGCTTGTGCAAGGGCTGTATTCCCCATCATCTCATGCACCTTTGCTCGGTTTTGATAAGAGATCGCCGCATCTGGCTTCAATCCTATGGTTGTTGTGAAGGCCTCTATCGCTTTTGGCAATTTCCCCTGCCGCATATAGATCATGGCTACATTGTTCCAGGTAACCACGTCTGCCGAATCGTAACTTAGGTACTTTTCCAAATCTTTTAAAGCCAAATCAACCTGGCCCGATTGCGCGTAGATACTTCCCCTAAATTTATAGGCATCCCTTAACTCCGGATTCAACTCCAATGCCTTTGTAAAGTCTTTCATGGCGTCTTGCATTTTCCCATTGTCCCCAAACTCAATACCGCGTCCCATAAACATCATTCCATTGTGGTAATAACCATTATCGATCGCATTCGAAATGACCGTAATGGTATCTTTCCAAATTCGAATCTGCCGAACACAAAGAACCATGACTACAATAAACCAAACCCAACCAAGTGTACGAAGCAATCCTGCCCGTTCTGGGAAACGCTGCTGAAGCGCCTGCCAGGCTTTTACCAAGATATAGAAAATACCAACCGCCGCAATATAATTGTAATGGTCGGCACAAAGCTCAAAGGTCCCCAAGGTGGCAAACGGAAGGGTAATGATCACATTACTTAAAAAAAAGAGCAGCCCCGTATAGATATAGGGTGCACTGTGCCGGGTGCGCCAGCCAAGAACGGCCAAAGACAAGACCCCAAATGGAGCCATATAATAGGTCCAAGGCAACACCCCATTGATTTTATCAAAAGAATAGTAAATGCTCAACTGTAGTGGAACCAACATTTTGCTAAGGTAAAACAAGGGAGCATAACATACCAATAGTACCCGCTCCAGCGCGGTATACCCATTTCCAGTCGCCCCAACCATGGTGCCAGATACTTCCCGGGTATAAATGGTCAACAAACCAAATCCCAGCGCTCCCAAAAAAAACGGCACATAACCGGACCATTTCTTCATAAAGCCCAATTGAGTTGGCTTCCGCCACCAATCTAAAACCACCAAGGTAAGCGGGACCGTCACTGCAGCACTTTTCGCCAAACAAGCCATGATAAAAAAGACCAAAGCCAAGATGTAGTTTTGAGTCCGTTTATCTTCCCTGCCACTATACTCTAAGTAAAAATTAAAGGAAAGCAACGTAAACAAACTAAACAGTGGGGTACTGAAACCCGCAATCCAGGCAACTGACTCCACCTGAATGGGATGGATTGCAAAGAGCATGGTAATAGGCAGGAGCAAGGCTGTTGACACCTCCAGTTTTTTCAACATTAAAAAAACCAACCTCGTATTGAGGGTGTGCACAACCAAACTAAGTAAGTGGTACAACACCGCATTATCCTCTCCCAGTCCATAAGCCATCGCGTAAGCTAACCAGGTCAAGGGGGCATACATGCCCAAGTTAAAATTGGTAAACAGCGTTTTTAAGGAAAAATCCTTCACTGCTGGGTTTTCCACCGTGGAAGCATGATCATCTACCCCCGTCATTTCGTTTCCTAAAGCAAGGGAAAAGACAAGGAAGGCAACCAAGACTGGCAACCACTCCAAAAAAGTAGTTCCAGTAGTGGGTTCCGGGAGCGATGCGGCAGTGGTTTTTTTAACGGGAATCTGGTATTTCTTTGCCATTATATATTGATGAAGTGTAGTAGATCAACGCGCTGCGGCTGCGAGCACTCCTTCCAGGTACTCTCGGTGGTTAGCTAACCGGGGTACTTTACCTTGGCTGCCCATACGTCCCCTTCCCTTCATCCAGTACATAAAAGTACCTGGCGGAACTACCTGCAGCTTTAATGGCGCCAAGGCTAAATCCTTAAATCGTTTTGCTTCGTAATCAGAATTGATTTTCTTTAAGTGGTCATCAAGGAGTTTTTCAAACTGAGGTAAGCTGGAAGGCTCCTTTTGAAACTCAATCACCCACTCATGTCCTCCCCTACCATCCTCCGACTGCCCGAAATAAACAGGTCCTGCAGTGTAGTCCGCGACTACTGCGCCCGTGGCATCACAGGTCAACGAAAGCGCTTTTTCGGCATCACCTACCATTACTTCCTCCCCGAAAGTATTGATGTACTGCTTTGTGCGACCCGATATTTTAAAACAATGTGGGTATTTACGGGTAAAGATCACGGTATCTCCTGGCTGATAACGCCATAAACCATTGTTAGAGGAAATTAGAATCGCATAATTTTTTCCGATTTCAACCTCCTCCAACATCAAGGTTTTGGGGAATTCCTTGTCCCATTCCTCCATGGGAATAAACTCGTAGAAAACTCCGTTATCGGCCAGCATCAACATGTCTTCCCGGTCAAAATCCGATTGTGCTCCAAAAAAGCCTTCTGAAGCATTATAGATTTCTTGGTAAACAAAGTCATCACTTGGGATCAGTTGTTTGAAGGTATTCCGATAAGGGGCAAATCCGACACCTCCGTGCATGTACGCCTGAAGATGCGGCCAAACTTCCAACATATTGTCTTTCCCGGTTTTTTCCAGGATCATTTTAAATAGCACAATAATCCAGGTGGGCACCCCTCCGAACATCACTATATCGTCTTGTTCAGAACACATCTCCGCCACCCGTTTTATTTTTTCCTCGAAATTGGGCATGAGGGCCGTTTCAAAATCAGGGGTATAAAACCATTTGGCGACAAAAGGCATGTGGTGAGTAAGGACCGCACTCACGTCCCCATAATAGGTACTGGGATGCTCACTAAATGCCGTGAAACTTCCAGGCATTAGGAGATTTTTCCGTCGGAAAATTTCCAGATCGTCGCGGTGTTGGTACAAAAGGGCCAAGGCATCCCAACTTCCAGCGATGTGGCATTCTTCTAGATTGGCTGCAGTTACTGGAATAAATTTACTTTTATCGGAAGTAGTTCCGCTGCTTTTGCTGTACCAATTTACTTCACCTGGCCAGAGGACGTCTTTTTCACCATGCATCATGCGGTTGATGCGGTCCTTCAAGGCATCATAATCGTGTATAGGGACTCTTTCTGCAAACTGTCTAGGGGTTTGGATCTCTTTGAATCCATATTGCCGACCGAATTCGGTGTGCTTGGCTGTATCCAGCAGCGACTTGAACCACCGTTCTTGTGCCTCTCCGGGGTGGGACATATAACGCTCCACCCGCTGCAGATGCCGCCGAAGGGTAATTTTCATTATTTCATTGACAAGCCACTTCATCAGAGCAAAAAACCAGGTTAATTAAGTGCGAAGGTAGGCAGCCATCCTATCACATCAAAATTTGCTCAAAAAATTATTCCAACACTTGTTGTAGAAACCAGCTGAAACGCTATTCTAACAGCGGTGCTAAAAAGGGATGCACTCACTGCTTTCAAAAAGACGAAACTTAGTTATCTTGATCGACTTTTTATGCATACTTCCAAGGCCTTTGGAAATATTTTTGATTTTCCTAAAAATAAGAGGAAAAATTATGGTGTGTCAGGCAAAGAGTAGTAGATCAAATTCAATTGTTAACGAACGCATTATTACCGATCGAAAAAATACTCTATTTCTTATCATCAATTTAGGATTCACCTTGCCAACATCAGCACGAGAAAAAAATCCTACCTTGTGTGAAGTGAATCAATAAACAAAATTATGCTATATCAACGACTCTTCTTTACCCTGAATGCCCTGCTGGGCAGCATCTGGCTTTCTGGACAGTGAATTGGGGTGCAAAATTGCCCAAGTGTACAGGATACGATGCCCATTTTTGTTACAACCAATGATCAATCAACCCTTTGGAACCACCCTGTTTTTTATAACCCGGTAACGGGAACTAACAACCTATTTGAAGGGGAAGCCCCTTTGAGCGTCAATGTGCTCTATACCCCAAATTGCAGCACTCCTATTGATACCCGATTTGAATTGTTTTGGATTTGGATGGAAACGGCAGTCGGGAAACTGTCGTACAAAGTTGGGCGCTTCCACCAGCAGGCGCTATCTTATTCAAAAAAATTGCCGACCCTCAAAACAGTGGGACCCTTGTTAGTTACGACAACCGACCGGTCCCATTAAATCAAAAATACCAATTTTCTGCCCAAGTAGTACCGGGTGCAGGCGCGATGGCGGCCACCTTAAAGTTCTCCAGTGCAGCGGGTGGAAATGAGGTCCCAGCTCTTCTTCCCAATGGCAACCATCAGATCCGTTGGACCTTCACCAGCGCCAATGGAGAAAGCGCCACCTGCATTCAGACCTTCCACGAGAAGGATTGTGCAGGACCAACCGTTGCCTGCAATACGGGATTATCCGTCAATTTAATACCTTGAACGCCTCCGTCCCTAGAGCTTTGGGCAACGGATGTCCTAGCGGGTGTACTCGATAATGTCTCCGCCGCCTCTTATATTCAAGTGGAAATAAAAGAGTATGGTTCCGGATCGTCCTATGCAAACAGCGCGTTTTTAAACTGTTACGATTTAGGCACCGTGGTCATGCAATTGAGAGCAAATGACCAATCCGGCAATTCAACCATTTGCTGGGGGGAAGTACTGCTGCAGGATGCCTTTGATGTATGCGGAGGGAGCAGCGCTGAACAGTTCAGCTTTTGCCTGCGGAGGTGGTGCGATGGCGCCCTAGTGGGAAACATCGATAGCCTTATAATAAGAGGACAGGGAATTTCCGATCCTGAAAACTGTGCTACAACTTACCCCGCTCCAACAACGGGGCCCTACACGGCTACTTTGATAAAAAATGGAGATCTGCTTAATTGGGTGAAGGTGTTCGATGCCTGGCACATCATTGGTCATATCTTAGGGGTCAGCCCCCTCACTTCTCCCTTCAGCATTCTGGCGGCAGATGAAAACCAGTCCAACTCTGTCACCACCTTTGATGTGGTACAAATAATACGAGCAATTTCCGGACTCCCCCATTCCATTCTTCGTCCATCCTGGAACGTTCTGGACTCCGTAAACCTGACTGGTACTTGGACTTCTCCCAATAAAGGAGGTACTCGCCTAGAAGTTCCTTTTATTGCAATCAAAACAGCAGATAATGACTGCGATGGAGCTCCTGGATTTCAACAACCAGGAATTGACACTAGAGATATTGCCCGCCTAGCAGTTCCCAATGAGTTGTTTAATACCGGTGATATTATTGAAGCACCTGTTCAATGGGAGGTTTCTGGGGACTGGCTTTGCTTTCAGTTTAGGTTGTTGTACGACACCTTGAAGTTGCAGTTGTTGGACTTCGATTCCAAATTGGACGATAACTACGGAATGATCAACGCCACAATGCCTGGGAGCATTAACCTGGCCTGGTTGGATGTGAATCCTGTCTTTTCCCCAAACAGCGATTCACTGATTACCCTTCGATTCAAGGCACTTGCCCCCTTACAGTTGTTGGATGTATAGGAATTATATAGTTCTACCGAAGCTATTAATGGCACCTTGTCAATTGGTTACAAGGCCCAACAGGAGGCATTTGACCTAGTTCTTGCTGGTGTTTCCTCCACTCAAGAAGGTGTAAAACCACTATTTGAACTGAACAGCTACCCAAATCCTTCCAAACACGGTGAAGAGGTGGTATTTCAAATCAATAGCCAACAAACTGGCTCTGGCTTGCTTCAAGTTCTAGATGCTTCTGGAAAAATATGTTATCAGTATACTGTGGAATTAACAGACGGACTTCAAACGATTAGTGTACCAGGGGCCGCCTTCCCGGCTGCTGCTGGTTGGTACACCTGGAGATAGAGTAATGAGACCGGTATTATTTCTGGAAAAATAACAAGGTGGTAAGTAAATTTGCACAGTCAAGTCCACTAAAAAAAGGGAACAGACAGTTCAGGGAGATATTTTCAAATACCTTTATTTTAGGGTGAATAAAAAAGCAGGGAGTCGTTTTCAACTTAAGACGGTCTCCCTGCTTTGTTCTTTCCGGTAAAAAATTTATAAATTACCTTTTTTCAATTCCTTCACGGCATAGTCAGCTGCCCGTGCGGTAAGCGCCATGTACGTCAACGACGGATTGACGCAGGAATTGGAGGTCATACAAGCACCATCGGTTACAAATACATTAAGGCATTCGTGCACCTGATTCCATTTATTCAAGATAGAGTCTTTAACAGAATGTCCCATGCGCGCGGTACCCATTTCGTGAATAGCCATACCTGGGAAAGAGCCTGAATCATACGTTCGCACATTTTTCAAGCCTGCCGCCTCCAGCATTTCAGCTGCATCATTGGCCATATCCTTGCGCATTTTCATTTCGTTTTCTTTGAATTCTACATCGAAAACTAAAGTGGGCTGTCCCCATTTATCTTTATTCTCCATATCCAGTCGAATATGGTTTTCATAATAAGGCAAACATTCGCCGAACCCTGTCATGCCAAACGACCAGGGTCCAGGTTCAGTTGCCTCTTGTTTCATGGAGGCCCCAAATCCCATTTCCGCTACCACACGTTGCCATCCGGAACGGTTTGCTCCACCCTGGTAGCCGAAGCCTCGGAGGTAGTCGCGTTTATCCTTTCCGACATTGCGATACCTAGGAATATAAATGCCATTGGGACGACGACCAAACACATATTTATCCAGGTCCCCTTCCCAGGTTCCGCCTGCGCCGGTACGGAAGTGGTGGTCCATCATATAATGCCCTAGGACCCCACTTGAATTCCCGAGACCATTTGGGAAAGTGGCGGAAATGGAATTCATCAAAATCCAAGTGGAACCGATTGCGGAAGCACAAACAAAAATAATTTTGGATTTAAATTCGTGTTGTTCGCCCGTCTGGGAGTCGATGACCAATACCCCACTTGCTTTCCCTTTTTTCGGATCGTAAATAATTGAATTGACAATAGAATGGGGGCGGACGGTCAGGCGACCTGTGGCCATTGCGGGTGGCAACGTAGAGGACTGTGTACTAAAGTAAGCGCTGTACGGGCATCCACGGTGGCAAAGTGAACGGTATTGGCAGCTATTTCGTCCATTGTGGGGCTTTGTTAAGTTGGCTGCGCGGCCAATGGTCATGTGCCGGCCTGGAAACTTGGATTCAATTCCTTTGCGGATTTGCTTCTCCACCACGTTCAACTCCATGGGCGGAAGCAGGTTGCCATCCGGGAACGTGGGCAGGTTCAAGTTTTCTCCAGAAATGCCAGCGTGGCCTTCTACGTAATCGTACCAAGGTTTTAGATCTGCGTAGCGAATTGGCCAGTCAATAGCAACCCCTTCTTTCAGGTTTGCTTCAAAATCCAGCTCACTCAGGCGATACGATTGGCGCCCCCACATGATGCTTTTTCCACCTACGATATCTGGACGAAACCAGTCAAAGCGTTTTTTTTCCCCATAGGGAGCATCTATATCCTTGAACCAGTAATTTTTGGTATCCTCGTTGTAGGGGTAATCTCTTTTGAGGAAAGGGTGTTCCTCGCGTTCCTGAACGGTCGTACGGAGACGATGCTCAAATTGCCAAGGAGCTTTGGTGGCACTTTCGTAGCCAGTAATATGCTCCAACGGCTTGCCTCGCTCCAGCATCAGCACTTTTAATCCTTTTTCAGTCAATTCTTTGGCGGCCCAACCACCTGCCACGCCCGAACCAATGACAATGGCATCGTATGTACGTTTTTTCATAGTGTGAGTGATTATTGTCTTACAGGGGCAATGTTAAAGCGATTTGAGGAAAACTGGAATGATTCCACCAACTTTTTTTGTACAAATCACCTAGTGACCGAATTAATGACGCATGGACGGACAAAATTTTAAATAATCTGGAGGACATAGCGAATATTCAATTTGCAGTTGTCATATTTGCCAAAAATTAATTACAGCTATGAATCTACTATCCCGGCGGGAAGCCATCAAAAAAGTTGCCATCATGGTGGGCGGTACGATCGCGCTCCCCGATATTTTAAAGGCTTGGGAATCTCCGGCTATAGAAAATAAGTTCTTTGCTTTTAGTCCACAGGAGGAAGCCTTAATTGCGGAGGTTGCCAATGTAATCGTGCCTGACACCGATACACCGGGAGCTAAGGCAGCTGGTGTACACCGCTTTATGATGAAAGTAATAGCAGATTGTTTGGATGCTCCGGACCGTCAGAAATTAATGGATGGTCTGACCGAAATCGATCAGTATGCACGCCAAAACAAAGGCAATGGCTTTGTTCAATGCTCGGATACAGACCGTATTGAGGTCTTGACCCATTTTGAAAAGGAATACCATGATTCGAAAAAAGGCGCTTGGAGAGAAATTAAGTCACTAGTAGTTACAGGGTACTTTACCTCTGAAATTGGATGCACACAAGCACTTCGTTATGAGCCGGTTCCTGGCAGTTACGATGGTGCTTATCCGTATAAAAAAGGAGACCGCGCTTGGGCTTAAAATTTTTCAGGCCATAAAAAAAGCCGCTTCAATTCCTCTCGGGTTTGAAGCGGCTTTTTTTTATGAACCGTACAACTTATTGCGCAAGCACTTTTGAAACCAAATCGGCCGCTTCTTGGAACTCAATAGCTCCGTATACTTTAAGGCCGGACTCATCGATCAATTTTTTACCTAGGTCAGCGTTCGTACCTTGTAAGCGAACAATAACGGGAACCGGAATTTCACCGATGGATTTATAAGCATCCACGACTCCTTGCGCTACTCGGTCGCAGCGAACAATTCCACCAAAAATATTGATCAAAATCGCTTTTACGTTCGGGTCTTTCAGCATCAACCGCATGGCATTCTCCACCCGTTGTGCGTCAGCGGTACCACCCACATCCAGGAAGTTAGCTGGCTCCCCACCGGAAAGTTGGATCAAATCCATGGTGGCCATGGCCAATCCTGCACCATTCACCATACAGCCTACGTTACCGTCCAGCTTCACATAGTTCAGATCGTACGATTGCGCCTCCACATCGGTTGGATCTTCCTCATCGGTGTCGCGCATTGCTTCTAGGTCTTTGTGACGGAACAAACCGTTGTCATCCAGTGCCACCTTCGAGTCCACCGCGATGATAAGGTCATCGGAAGTTTTCAAGCATGGATTGATTTCGAACAAGGTAGCGTCGGAACCTACGAAGGCAGCGTACAACTTGAGTACAAAGTCCACCATCTCTTTG
>CANHDG010000109.1 GCA_947459365.1 Saprospirales bacterium | reverse complement strand
GGCGCAATACAAATTTGCCCCGCATTCATCGCCTTTAACCATGCTATCTTGCTGGCTGCCTGATCCAAATCAGCCGTCTCATCCACGATTACCGGACTCTTGCCTCCTAGCTCGAGGGTCACAGAGGCCAAGTGCTTTGCCGCTGCACGCTGTACCAGTTTGCCAACAGAAGGACTTCCCGTAAAAAATAGATGGTTGAACGGCAGCTCCAATAAATACTGCGCTACTCCAGCGTCGCCTTCCACCACCGCCACCTCCTTGGGGTCGAAGCATTCCTCTACAATCTTGCGGATCAAAGCAGAAGAGTGTACCGCGTACTCAGAAGGTTTTAACAGAACACAATTACCCGCCGCAATGGCAGAAACCAAAGGGGCAAAGGAGAGGTTAAAAGGGAAATTCCAGGGCGCCAAAATCAGGCATACCCCTTTGGGCTCGTACCAAATTTCGGAAGAAGCCCCCAGCAAAGAAAGCGGAGTCCCTACTGCTTTCGGCCGCATCCAGGCTTTCAACCGCTTGGTGGCAAACCGGATCTCCGCTAACACCACCCCAAGCTCCGATAAAATAGTCTCCGTTTTCGGCTTCCGAAAGTCATTCCAGATCGCTTTTTCAACCTCTTCCTGGTACTTGAGCAGGGCCTTGTACAGAATAGTTAATTTTTTGATCCGCTCTTGGGCGGTCGACCTGCGTACTTCCCATTGATGGGCTAGTTGCGCGTCAAAAAGCTGCTGGATGGTAGCAAGGTCCGTATTCGGAGCCGTAGGAACAAGTAGTGCTGTAGACATAGGTGTAGCGTTCAAAATCGATCAAAAGTACTAGAATGATAGCGTTATTTTTGCTTTTCATTCCATCAATTCTTAACAAGACTTTTTTTTAAAAGTTTTTTCAAAAAATATTTGGCAGTTCAAATAGGATCGTCTTATCTTTGCGTCGCTTTCAAAGGAAGCCTCGTTCGTCTAGGGGTTAGGACGCATCCCTTTCACGGATGAAACACGGGTTCGATTCCCGTACGGGGTACAAAGCTCTGTAGTTAACGCTACGGAGCTTTTTTGTTTTAGGCTTTCCAGCACGGTTAAAACGAAATTAGAGCTCCAATTTCCACCTTCCCACTTGTTCGATTGGATCATTTTCTTCCTTTTTTTCATAAAAGTTAACCCCAGCCCTTCCCCACCTTTCGCGCTTCATAGTACCTTTGATCCATACTTATGGAAATTCTCATTATTCTTTTTCTTACATTGCTCAATGGCCTTTTCGCCATGTCGGAAATAGCGGTGGTTTCTTCTCGGAAATTTCGACTGGATGAGCTGAGCCGAAAAGGGAGCAAAGGCGCAAAAAAAGCCTTAGAACTTTCAGAATCCCCCAACAAATTTTTGTCAACCGTCCAAATTGGGATTACACTGATTGGAATCTTGCTGGGTATTTATTCAGGTGAAAATCTAACAAACGATTTTAGGGCGCAGATTGAAAAGATTTCATACCTGCAACCTTATGCTCACAACATTGCAGTCATTAGTGTCCTGCTGTTCATTACCTATCTCTCAATTGTCCTTGGTGAGCTGTTTCCAAAGAGGATTGGCTTAACTTTTCCGGAGACCATCTCTTCGGTCATGGCCATTCCAATGCATTTTCTTTCCAAACTGACGGCACCGTTTGTTTGGCTGTTGACCAAAACCAATGACTTATTGCTACGGCTTTTTGGAATCAACGCCCAGTCAGACGGCATTATCACAGAGGAGGAGATCAAGAGTATGATCAATGAGAGCACCGAAAGTGGGGAAATTTTGGCGATTGAGCAGGATATCGTAGAGCGGGTGTTTGCCTTAGGCGACCTAAAAGTTGGTGCCCTTATGACCCACCGTAGCGACCTGGTTTGGTTGGATGTACACGACCAGCCAGCTCAGATCCGTGCCCGTGTGGAACACGAAATCCACGGTGCTTACCCCGTTTCAGACGATGAGTTGGACAATGTCATCGGGGTGGTTTTGCTAAAATCCCTTTTTAAGCACCTAGATGACCCCGGATTTCAGCTCAAAGACCATATCATTACTCCCGTCTATTCTCCCGAGACCACCTCGGCTTACAAACTCCTGGACGACTTCCGGAAAAACCGTATCCACTATTCCATTGTGTTGGATGAATTTGGATCCGTACAAGGTATGATTACCATGGATGATATCCTGGATGCCTTGGTGGGCGATGTTTCAGCAATAGATGAAAAGGAATACAGCATTCAGGAGACCGCTCCCGGCAACTGGATGGCAGATGGGCAGTTTCCCATCCACGAGTTCATGAATTATTTTGAGCTTCAGGAAAAAGATTTTGAGGAGACCGATTTCGCCACCCTCGCAGGTTTTGCGATCTCTTGTTTAAATGCCATCCCAAAAGCTGGAGATCTATTTTCTTGGAAAAACTTTGACTTTGAGGTCCAGTCAATGAATAAACGGCGAGTGGATAAAATCAAAATTACGTTGCGGAAGTAAGCTGAAGGTAGGCCACCCCGATCTGATCAACGAGATCACCGGCCAATAAAGCTGCCTGTCCTAGTACGGTGGCACCCAGATCGCCGGCCAATCCATGCAAATACACCCCGAGCAAAGCCGCATCTTCTGGTGAATACCCTTGTGCCAACAAACTGGTCAGCATCCCGGTCAATACGTCACCACTTCCAGCAGTAGCCATCCCTGGATTGCCGGTTGCGTTGAACCAACACCGCCCATCTGGTGCCGTAATAAGCGTATAAGCTCCCTTTCGAAGTAGGAAGACCTGGTATTGACGGGCTGCCTCAACTTGTTTTTCCATTCGTTCAAAATCCGTTTCGGAGGGCCCAAATAGACGATCAAACTCTCCGGGATGAGGGGTTAACAAGCTGTTTGGAGGAACTTGCTCCCAAAGGCTTGGATCAGTTGCCAATAAATTCAAGGCATCGGCATCCAATACCATGGGGCGCTTTGTACTCGACAAAAGGGTCCTGAAGGCCGCCATCGTTTCCGGTGTTTGCCCAATTCCACTACCGATTCCGATCACCTGATAAGGATCCAGAGGAGGCACCTGAGAAAAACAAATCGCGGAAACATCCACCGAACACATCGCTTCTGGAACTACCGTCTGCACGATGGACAATCCGGATTCGGGCAAATGGACGGTCAGCAAACCTAGCCCAGTGCGCAAGGCGGCTTTAGCAGCCAAAACAGCAGCCCCCATTTTGCCGCGAGCGCCTGCAATCAGGAGCGCATGCCCATAAACGCCTTTGTGATCAAATTTGGATCGTTTTTTGATTTTTTTTGCCACCGAAGTAGCATCCAATAGCCAATATTCCGGGGGCTGCATTTCCTGAAAACCAGGATCCAGGCCAATAGATCGAACTGTCCAGTCCCCTACTCTGCGCGCATTTTCCGGAAAAAAGAACGCCAATTTAGGGGCTTCAAAACTCAGGGTGAAGTCGGCCTCCACACAAGCAGAAGCAGTAGCCTGGTCTGCCAGCAGGCCCGCCGGAAGGTCGACCGAATAAACCAAATTGGGCCATTGATTGATTCGATCAACGACCGTTACCCAGTTGGAGTCAGTCAGAGGGCGGCTCAAACCAGTGCCGAACAAGGCCTCCACAACCGGAACCTTTGGGTCCGGTTGTGGCAAATCTTGGGGGGAAGAACAAACTACCGGCTCGATAGAGCGAGGCAGTTTGCTCAACTGGTATTGAAAATCCTCGGAGCGGCGCCCGGAGAAGTCAATGATATACAATTGGACGGAATAGCCCCAGCCCTTTAAAAGCCGAGCGATCACCAACCCGTCCCCTCCGTTATTGCCCGTTCCGCACAAGAGTACAACCGGGCAGGGACGGGCATAGAATTCCAGCAACCAATCCACAAAAATGACTGCTGCTTTTTCCATCAGTTCAACCGATGGAATCCCCTTTTTTTCGAGGGTGTACAAATCCCATTGGCGGAAAGCGGCAGCAGAATAGATTGGAATCACTTTTTTAATCCGATTTCGCGCAATCGCTCATCCAGGTACTCCCCTGCGGTGATCGGTGGATACTGAACGGGCTGATCGCTGGTGACACAAGAAGGCAAGCAAGTCAAGTCCATTTCACTTACTGGGTGCAAGAAAAATGGGATGCTCAATCTAGGAAGATGCCATTCCTCCCGTGGCGGATTCACCACCCGGTGAGTAGTGCTTTTCAAGTAGTTATTGGTTAAGCGCTGCAACATATCGCCCACATTAATAACAAATTCATCTGCCTCGGGCACAACGGCCACCCATTTTCCCTCCGAATTCAATAGCTCTAATCCACCAGCGCTGGCACCTACCAACAGGGTAATCAGGTTGATATCTTCGTGCTGTTCTGCGCGAATAGCACTCGCGGGCTCCTGGGTGATTGGCGGATAGTGAATGGCACGTAAAATGGAATTACCGTCCTTTATTCTCGTCCGAAAGTAATCTTTATCAAGGTTCAAATGGAGCGCAATGGCCTCCAAAAGATGGTTGCCGGCCTGTTCGAACGCTCGGTAAAGTTGTTTACCCAGCTCCACAAATTCGGGGACTTCGTTTACGGTTGGATTGTCCGGATAATCTATTTTTCGAGGATGATTGGCCTCCACTTCCTGTCCAATCTGGAAAAACTCCTTCAAATCGGCCACTTGGCTTTGTTTCGCGTGCTCTTTTCCAAAAGAAGTATAACCGCGCTGACCGGCCAGGCCCGATAGTTCGTACCGCTGTTTGAGGTCGGTGGGAAGGGCAAAAAAGGCTTTGGAAGCCTGAAAAAAGCCTTCCACCAGTGCTTTTGGAACCCCGTGGTTGGCAACTGCCACAAATCCTACTTCATGGAAAGCTTTGGCTAGGTCGTGCACAAAAGCTGCTTTTTGCTCCGCAGTTCCGTTGACATATTGAGAAAGATCAACGGTTGGAACTCCTTTTTCTTTCATAGCAAAAATGGTTTTATAACACAGACGCTTCGATTACCTACCTGTGGCAGCGGTAACCGAAGCGTCCATATTGAAATTTAGATATTACAAATACACCCATATCCTTTTTTCTCATCTTGAAGATAAGTCATTGAATTCAAGACGGATTAAAAAAGTGGCTTAAGGGTGCTAAGATACGTCAATTGTACTAAAGTAGCAAGTCAAAACTGCAAAGAAGGGATTTCCTCCTTAAGGATTATTCCTCACTGTCGAACGCACCAAAGTCGAACAACAAGGAGAAACGAAGCGTGTTATCCAGCGGGTTCCGACGGTTGGTAGTCGGGATAATGTAAGAGAAATTCAAACCAAAGATCTGGTATTTCAGACCCATTCCAACGCTGAAGTACTTCCGGTTACCCTTGGAGTAGTTTTCATAAAAATAACCTGCGCGCACGGCAAACTGGTCGTCGTACCAATATTCGATACCGCCACCAATATTAACTTCCTTGAGCTCTTCTTGTAACCCACCAGGAGAATCGCTGAACGAAGTAAAGACTCCAGAAATCGGTGACAATTCGCGGTAGTCTGCTACATCATTGCCATCTGTGTCGCAAATCGCTGGATCTGGGTTGTCACAAGGCGTCGGCACCATCAGTTTGTTGAAATCCACCGTGAAGGTCAGGGTGTTGTAATCATCGAGGTACATACGGTAAGCGGTTCCGATCCCCAAGTTGGTAGGAATATAATCCCGGATATTGGATTGGGTATAAGTAATTTTGTTGCCTAGGTTAGAAACGGCGGCTCCCAAGGTGAAGTCTGCTTTTTTATCCCCTGCATTCACTGGTGTTTTATAGGTCAGCGATAAGTCCGCCGCGCCTGCGATACCAGGTTTGATTTCTACACCTTCCACCCGTTGGCCAGTAGCCAGGTTGGAGAAGATAAATTTGGCAGCCACACCGGCAGAAAGTTTTTCAGATAATTTACGAGAGTAACCCGCAGCAATTTCGAACTCATTAGGGCGGCCAGTTCCGAGGGAGCCTCCCATATCGTCGGTGAAATCAATATTTCCCAACGAGAAGTAGCGAAGGCTAAAGCCAACGGCTTGGCGCTCATCCAACTTTTTGTAGCCTGAAAGATAAGCAAGGTACACGTCGTTCAAACCAAGTGCGCGCATCCAAGGCGTGAATGTGGCAGAAATAGCTACATTCTGGTCCGCAAAAACCAGTTTGGAGGGATTGTAGTGCATAGAGTTGGCATCTGCCGTAGTGGCGATACCTGCATCTCCCAACGCACCTCCGCGAGAATCCGGTACAATCCGTAAAAAGGGCACCGCAGATACCACTGCGTTGGAGCACTTTTCACCCGTCACCTTATTGATACCATTTACACATTGAGCCTGCGCCATCTGGCCTGTGAACATCACAACCAACGCTACTAAAATGGAAGCGAACCTTTTTTTCATACTAGCTAACATCAATAAATATCTTAATAAAACGCAAAAATACACAAAAAGACTGGTTTGTTTAGTGGTTACAGATAAATGACACTTAAATCCATCTCCTGGTTGCCCGAGGACCTAAAAAATACCGAAGCAGATGGGGCTTCCAAGGTTGGATAGGACGACTCCCCTTCCTTTTACTACTAAAAAAGGCAATGTCAGAAGGCATTGGTTGGGCGGTTTGCCTGTATATTTGCCCCATGTTTCAACCAGATTTCTCCAAGCTTTCGCTGGATCCGAGTCTCCGGCCCAGCCCTGTAAATGGACAGCAAATTTCTACCAGAAGGCCCTTTTCTGGTTATTTCGCTGGCATTCCTCCTTTTTTGGGTGGACCTTATGCTACGATGTACATGACCCGGCCCTGGACCATCCGGCAGTATGCCGGCTTTTCAACTGCAGAAGCAAGCAATGCGTTTTATAGGAGAAACCTGGCTGCAGGTCAAAAAGGACTTTCCGTCGCCTTTGACTTAGCCACCCACCGAGGTTATGACAGCGACCATCCCCGCGTGACTGGAGATGTGGGAAAAGCAGGCGTTGCGATTGATTCGGTGGAAGATATGAAAATTCTTTTCGACCAAATTCCTTTAGGGGAAATGTCGGTCTCCATGACCATGAACGGTGCCGTTATTCCGATTATGGCCTTCTATATCGTGGCCGCAGAAGAACAAGGCGTCGCTCCCCAGCAACTGTCTGGCACCATTCAGAACGATATTTTGAAGGAATTTATGGTGCGCAATACCTACATCTATCCACCCGCTGCCAGCATGCGAATCATCGGGGATATTTTTGCGTATTGCTCTAAAAATATGCCCAAGTTTAATTCCATCTCTATTTCCGGCTACCACATGCACGAAGCGGGGGCACCGGCAGAAATGGAACTCGCTTACACCCTTGCCGATGGATTGGAATACATCCGAACCGGACTGAAAGCAGGCTTGGATATTGATGATTTTGCACCCCGACTCTCCTTCTTTTGGGGGATTGGAATGAATCATTTTCGGGAAATAGCCAAAATGAGGGCCGCCAGAATCATCTGGTCCCAACTGGTGCAGTCGTTTCATCCCAAAAGTGAAAAATCACTGGCGCTTCGGACACACAGCCAAACTTCTGGTTGGTCGCTCACAGAACAAGATCCGTTTAACAACGTAGCCCGGACCACCATAGAAGCCTTAGCGGCTGTTTTGGGAGGCACCCAAAGCCTGCATACCAACTCCTTCGATGAGGCCATTGCCCTGCCCACCGATTTTTCCGCCAAAATAGCCCGGGATACCCAACTTTTTATTCAAAAAGAAACCGGAATCACTCATTCGATCGACCCTTGGGCTGGCTCCTATTATGTGGAGCAGCTCACCGAAGAGCTGGTTGAAAAAGCCTGGAAATTAATTGAAGAGGTGGAAGCAATGGGTGGTATGGCCAAGGCCATCGAAGAAGGCCTCCCCAAACTTCGAATCGAAGAAGCTGCAGCGCAAAAACAAGCCCGGATTGATGCCGGAAGAGAACAAATAGTGGGTGTTAATATCTTCCAGGTAAAAGAAGATGCCGCCTTCGAAATCCTCGAAGTAGATAATACCGCCGTAAGGGAGGCGCAAATCAACCGACTCCAACAAGTACGAGCGAACCGAAATCAGGCTGCCGTGCAAACTGCGCTGGCTGCCCTGACACAAGCTGCGGGAACCGGCTCTGGCAACCTCCTTGAACTGGCGGTTGAAGCTGCCCGGATCCGCGCCACCTTGGGAGAAATCTCAGATGCCATGGAATCTGCCTTCGGTCGATACGCCGCTAATCATCGCACCGTTTCCGGTGTTTTTGCTAAAGAAATGTCCAATAACAGCGCCTTCGAAAGTACCCGTGCCCTAGCCGATACGTTCGCCCAACAGGAAGGGCGTCGCCCAAGAATCATGGTCGCCAAACTAGGTCAAGATGGCCATGACCGCGGTGCCAAAATCATCGCCACTGCTTTCGCCGACCTGGGATTCGATGTAGACCTAGGCCCTTTGTTCCAAACTCCTGAGGAAGCCGCCCGACAAGCTGCAGAAAACGATGTACATATTCTGGGAATTTCTTCGCTGGCGGCCGGACACAAAACGTTGGTCCCAGAAGTCATCGCTGAATTAGAGAAACTGGGCCGGGGCGATATTCTAGTGGTAGTCGGTGGGGTCATCCCACAGCAAGATTATGAGTTCCTGAGAGAAGCCGGTGCAGCTGCTATATTTGGCCCAGGAACGGTGGTGGCAAAAGCAGCGGGAGACTTGCTGGAGTTGCTATTAGAAGCCTAATATCATTTAGTGACCACCTCAACGGTAGTAGAATAAGGGCTTCTGATGACTTAGGTCACTGTTCCCATTCAGAAATGGAACGAACTTTGTGCGAAATAAATGAACGTATGACAAATTTGAATCCAATAGGGCTCGACCGTACAGAAGCCGCTTTGCTGAGCAAACAACTAAATGCCCTGCTTGCTAATTATTCTATTTTTCACCAAAACACCCGTGGATATCACTGGAACATCCGAGGGGAAAAGTTTTTTGAGCTCCACCTGAAGTTTGAAGAACTCTACAATGACCTCCTGCTTAAAATAGACGAAATAGCAGAGCGAATTCTTACCCTTGGACACCATCCGACCCATAACTACTCGGAGTATGCACGAGTAGCAACCATCCAGGAAAGCCCGCTCATCACTGAGGGGCCCCAAGCCGTAGCAGAAATCCTAGAAGCTTTCAAAGCAATAATGCCCATGCAACGCGCTTTGCTTAAACAGGCAGCTGAAATTGGAGATGAAGGGACCAGCGCCTTGATGAGCGACTATATCCGAGCACAAGAAAAAATGATTTGGATGTATTCTGCCTACTTAAACAATATTTAATGCCTGATGGCCAAGTAGATACGATCTGGACCTTCAACCTGAGTGAACACCCCATCCAATACCTTCTCTGCAAAACCCGTCCCAAAGACCACTTTACTGCATTTCTATTCAATTCAATTACTTATGAAACTTGTACTCAGCACCGCCGCATTTTTACTGCTTTTCGTAGCATGCCAGTCGAACGAAGCCCCGAAAAAGGACCCTGGAACCGCTACTGAAACTTCTAGCATCCAATTCGACAACACTAAAGACCCTGTTTGTGGCATGGAGGTAGCTCCCAGCTTTACCGACACTTGCCACCACGAGGGAAAAGTATATGGATTTTGCTCTGAACATTGTAAAGAAAGCTTCAAGGCAGACCCATCCAGCTATATGGATAAGCTCAATTAATCGGGAAGTGGCGCCGCTGGCGCCACTATTTCTTTCGCTTGCG
>CANHDG010000108.1 GCA_947459365.1 Saprospirales bacterium | reverse complement strand
TCAAAAGCGCCACCGGTTCCGTACGATTGCATCCAGTCGTCCAGTACATCCTGTGCTGGTAGTTGAGTAGACAGTAGTAAAAGGGCTAGTATTTTTCGTAAGGTATTCATAAATAACATAATTTAATGTAGGGGCAAGATAGGGCATATCTAAACGTTTATGCGGTTTTTTGATTGGCATTCCCTTAAATTTTGGTTAAATTTGAATTGTTGGGTCTGGAAAATCAAGTTCAAGTTGGATGTATTGTTTTCTTGGAAAAAGATTGATTCTACTTTCCTATCGCAGGATTGTTTGGTGTACTGTGTTTTTGGCGGCTTTGTTTGAACGTAGGACCCTTGGTTATGGGTTTCCACAATAGTTATCTAGTATACCGCATATTACAACGTTGGTAGTTCCAGGTGCTGCATTGGAGGGCACACATGCTTGAAAATTACTTTGATTACCGGGTACATTGAATACCACTTGAAGTGGAGTTATCACATTGTTACCTTGTTGGACTTGCCAAGAATAGGCAAAAGGGGGTGTTCCTGTTAATTCTATAGAAAGGGTGGCACAGGCCCCTGGACAGAGTTCACCGGCGGTGGTGGTCAACGCTGATAAAGTTGGTTTTGGTCTCCAGGTGAGAAGAGTTGGATCAGACAGGGCAATACAAGGGTCTGCAGGATCCACATTTCCATTTAGGGAGTTCCCGATGACTTGCGCTACATAATAAGGAGTATTGGTTTGGATCGGAGGAGAAAAGTTAAAATTGGGGCTGGTATTTTGTTGGAGGATACTTCCCATGGGGTTGTTCGGATTGGTGTAAAGAATGTAGCGGACGATATCGTTAAAATCGGGCTGGGCGTTGTTCCCGAATGGTACCAACGCTTCATTGGGTTCGCAAACATTCAGGCTTTGGTTGAGGGGTTCTGCGGTTAGCGCCAGGCAAAGGCAAGGTAACTCAACACTGCTTTGGGTGGGTGGGCTGACCGTGAGGGCCCTCACAGATCCGATACCAAAAAAATAAGGAGGTGGAACAGGGGGAACACAGATGGGAGTTAGGGTCCCACTGGGTGCAGAAAGTTGGTAGAACCCAAAAGGGGGGGTGCCGGTCAAACCAACATAGCCGTAGGTAAGACCATTGGAGGCGGTAGTTGGGTGGTAGAATCCGGGGTTCGTGAGCCCTACCTGAGTGGACAGGGATGGATTGGAGGGGTTAATTTGAAAAATTGCGGCGCTTGAGCCCGTGTAATTGCCCAAACCATACATGGTGCCGTTTTGGAAAAAAATATAGATTACGGAGAGGGCGGCTGGGTAATTTCCGACGGTTGTGACCGTGTTATTCGTTGGATCAAAGGTATATAAGGTGGTTTCTGTGCTTAAGTAGATAGTTCCGCTTGGGGAGCTGCAAACACCCTGATAGGTGACGGGGCCATATTGGGTTAGTATTCTGGTAGGAGATGGGGGATTGTAGCGAAGGAAACCACCCGCTGGATCATTGACGGAGCCTACCCCCCTGAGGGTCACAAGGTCTCCATCAGGCAGTAAAACAGCTCCTCTTAATTGATCATTTGTTTGTCCACCGGCATACGCAATATCGGGGGAGAAGGCGGGGCATATTTCACAATTATCCAGTTCAATTCTCCAAAATCCAGGAGGATAGGGTGGTCCATCGGTATAGAAGTAGAGCGTTTGTGCAGGGCTCTTATAGAGAAGGAAAAAGAGCAGGATAAACAGGGAATACCTCATAAGAACGGAAAAAATGGATGAAGGACAGAGAAAAACAGCAAGAAGCATCTTGCAGGTATGAGGAAATGTATGACCTCGAAGGGTCTGCGTGGCAAGGGCCTATATGCGAAAGGTGTTATCTTTGGGAAGTGTGATCGGAGCAGTTTTATCGAAACAGTTGGAACGCATTAAAGTTATATGGAGGGTATGAATTTAGTGGGTTTGATTTTGGGGTCTTGGGTATTTCAAGCTTTGTTAATGGTATTGGCTTCTTTTCACATTTTTATTATCTTGGTTGGTACTGTTCAACTTTCAAAATAATTTTTTATCCAGCACGCTGAATTTTGAAAAGAGTTCATTTTAAGGAGTTGTTTGGTGTTTTTTTTCTTCTGACAATATAAAAAGAATCTTATTTGGGTAGGAAGAGCCAACTGTTCAGTTATAAATCTACGCTGTACAAAAACCACCCTCGAATCCGAAGGCGTAATCAAAGCGTACGATAAGCAAGGTTAAAAGGTCTTACTTTTACAGTGTTTAGTTTTAATTTAATATTATAATCAATCGAGTTTGAGTTAACCACGTTTCAAGATGATGCGGAAGTTGAGTTTTGTTGTTTTTCTAGTCGCAGTTGTTGTAGATATTTTAGCCCAAAATACGCATTCAAGTAAGCGCTTGGAGTGGTCGCATTTTGGTATATCGGACGGCATCTCTCATACTCAGGTAAACCACAGTTTTCAGGATAGTAGAGGTGTACTATGGTTAGCTGCGCAGGATGGGTTAAATGTGTTAGATGGTCATAGGGTTTATGGGGTGGCAAGCTGGCCCTCGCTTATTTCTCACCGAGTTATTCAGTTTCGAATGGAAGATCACAAAGGCCTAATCTGGTTAAGGTACTTTGATGATAGGCGGTTGTTTTTTCGGGTATTCGATATTAGGACAAGAATGGAAGTAGAAATGGTGAGCAGGGTTGATACCATTAAGACAGGAATGCCTGTAGATATTGCTTGTGATGAAGAAGGGTTCCTTTTGTTAATTAATTCAAGGTCTGAAGTCTGGAAAGAGGAACGGGATGGAACTTGGATACTTTTTGCAGATGGTTTAGGGCCTTTTCGGACCTTTTGCTCAGGAAGGCAGTTTCAGAAAAGGATTTGGTTGTCCACGGAGAATCCTTACCTTGAACCAGATGACATTCGGATTACAACGTTAGATGGAAATGGTAACAGAGGGGATGAGATTAGGCAAGATGGGGTAGTTTACATGTCCTGTCTTGAACCAGATAGGGTGTGGATACAGTGTTTAGCAAGGATTGGTTTTATCTCTCATGATGGAACTGAGCATTGGGTGCCATTGCTTAAGGATCTTGGGATAAGTACTTTTTCAGAACGGCTCTACACGGAGTATGATTATAAACGGGGCACCCTTTGGATTTGGCATAGAGACCAGTTGATTGTGGTTGATTGCACCAATTTCGATGCTGGAGAAAAGTTAACTCCACTTGCATCCGTTAACTTGAAAGTTATTCCTTTCAGCATGGTAATGGGTCGTAATGGGCATTTGTTTTTGAGTTCGGACGATGGAGTGTATATATCGAGGCTGGTGGATACACGTTTCCAGAAGATATTATGGAAGGATGATGCAAAGCTTTCTAGGCTTCAATTGAGGGAGGCTAGAGGAATGCTTGAGACGAGTCAGGGTGCTGTTTTTCTATTAGTAGGTAATTTGCTTCATCAATACAATCGTAAAACAGGCTTAGCACAACAGGTACACGGTAAGGAAGTGGGCATTTCGCCGTTGATAGAAGATCCGGAAAATGGGTCACTTTGGTTTGGAGTAGTTAATAATTTCATGCCGGGTACGAACTCTTTCTTACACTATCCCTTTGCACTGGCTGGAGATTGGGGGGTGACTTGGTCTTCTGCTTTTATAGACAAGGATCAGTTATTCTTAGGAACATCGGAGGGCTTAGTGGTTTATGATACGAAACGGCAGGTAGCATCAGAGTTTTCACAATATAACGGATTTGAAGAATTTCGAAGGGCGAGTGTTTACTTTATGAAGCAGGAAGATCCAGGAGAGTGGTGGTTTTTAACGGATAAAGGTCTTTTTCGTTATGGTATTGGAAAAGGAATTATTGAAAAGCAATGTGCAAGTAGCACTGGGAATAATTGGCTTCCGGGAGATAACTTTAGGCATTACCATAAAGATTCAACGGGCAACTATTGGTTTGCTACTTCTCAAGGGCTTATAAAATGGAATCGCAAGTCAGGTATCGCTCAAAAGATAACTCGAGAGCAAGGACTTCCAAACGACAATTTATACGCGGTATATGGAGATAAAAATGGTTATTTATGGTTAAGCAGTGACTATGGTATTGTTCAGTATCATCCTGAAACGGGTAGTATTCGTATTTATTTGCAGGAGGATGGAATATCCAATAATGAGTTCAACCGTATTTCTCATTTACAGCTGAGAGATGGCACCTTGCTCTTTGGTGGGATAAATGGCGTAACCCTTTTTAATCCAGACCATTTTAAGTTTGATGTAGGAGAAAGAGGAGGTGTAGGAGTGGTTGTTATGTCCATTAAATCTATGAGTGCCAAGCAATCTACCGATCAAGAGTTGGTAGATGACTTCTACCAGAATAACAAAATAACCTTGCAGCCTGGTAACAATCTATTGAACATTGAATTTTCATTGCCTAATTACTTCAAGGAGAAGGCTGTCTCCTATAGCTATAAGGTGGAGGGCTTGAGTTCTGAATGGGTATTCACTAAATCCCCAGTTGTACAATTATTAGGTTTAGCTCCGGGTAGATATACGTTGCTTATAAGGGGAAATTCGGGATCTGGGGAAGTGTCTGGCGACTCTTGTGAGCTCATTATTGAAGTCCTTCCCTACTATTATCAAGAAAGCTGGTTTTGGTTTATTATTTTGACAATAATTGGGTTATTAGTTTGGTTGTTATTAAGATTTCGGGAGCGTGTTTTGGTAATATATCAAAAGGAGCTGGAGCATAAAGTGGCAGAGAGTACGAACCGGATTCGGGAAGACAAAGAGTTGATTGAGCGTCAGGCCCAATTATTAGCAACTCAAAATGAAGCACAACGTCGATTTTTTGCTAATATAACGCATGAGTTCAGGACACCGTTGTCCTTAGTAATGGGGCCAGTTGATGTAGTACGGAAGCAATCCAATTTAAGTCGACGGTACAAGAGTCTACTGGATATTTCGCATCAAAATTCCAAAAGGTTACTTGATTTAGTTGATGGAGTACTGGTCATGTCAAGCCTTGATGTTCAACAATGGCGTCGAAGGGAGGAGATGGTTTCCATTCCCATTTTAATTTCTTCGATTGCTGAAGAGTATTCGGTACTTGCTGATCAGAAGCAGATTAGTTTTAATATCGACTGTAAGATGGTTGAGCACCCCCATATTCTTACTGATCCAAGGGCAGTTCGAATCGTTCTGAATAACCTGCTTTCTAATGCTATTAAATTTACTCCTAACGATGGTAAAGTTGAGGTAATTGTTTCTGAGACAAACAGTGAGCTAACAATATCGGTGAAAGATTCTGGACGTGGTATTCCGTTGGAAGATTTGAGTAAGATTTTCGATCGTTATTTTCAAACAAGTCGAACGGATGTTCCCTTAGAAGGTGGAACGGGAATTGGGTTGTCAGTAGCAAAAGAGTTGATTGAATTAATGGGTGGTCGAATTAAGGTGGAGAGTTCGGTTGGTAAGGGGGCGTTATTTACAGCTGTTTTTCCGGTTAAACTTCCGAAAGATACGGTGTCTGGAGGAAGAGCTTCTGCAGTTTCGAAAGAAACAAAAGGTAAGACGTTCAATAATTTTAAGAAATCAGAAAGGGTTATACTCCTTGTGGAGGATAATCTAGATTTTCAGCACTATATTGATTTTTTACTAAACGAGTATTACACCATTTTAGTTACAAGCAATGGTCTTGAAGCATTGAACCTACTTTATGAAGGCCATCTACCTGATTTGATTATTTCGGATTGGATGATGCCAGAGATGGATGGCTTTCAGTTGGCAGAAAAAATAAAATTGGAGCCTAAGTTTTCATCGATTCCGATTGTTTTTCTGACAGCTCGGTCCATGGAGAGTGATATGGAGAAGGCAGTTCGACTGGGTATTGATGATTATTTGGTAAAACCATTTGAGGAGGAAGCACTGTTTGCCATTGTTAACCAATTACTTAAACGGACAAAAAGCAGGGCGGATGCATCCCTGCAACAGGGATTATCCGATCGTATTGAGCTAAATCTTACAGATGAACAGGCGTGGTTGGAAACCCTTCAAAAAGAGACACTTGATCGGATTAGCAATGATCTTTTTTCAGTTGATCAGTTGGCATCCGTGATGCTTATGGGGCGCACCAAGTTTTACAAGGAGGTCCGGCGCCTTACTGGATTAACGCCAAATGAGTATATTTTAGAGGCCAGGCTTGTGCGTGCCAGAATGCTTATGGACACGCATAATGACTTGACTTTGAAGAAGGTTGTACAGATGGTAGGCCTGAAAGATGAGGGTAATTTTTCACGGGCTTTTAAGAAACGGTTTGGCAATCCACCCTCCTGGTACCTCTAGTACGAGCAGCTGTACAATTTCCTCGTAGCCCTATTGGGCTATCTTCCTTTCTGTACAATAAGCAGCGTGCTTGGTTGGACTTTTGTGGTGTAAAAGATAATTCTGTCCTACGGACTGGATTGTCCCTTTTCTCATTTAATAACTGTTTACATTCATGCAAAGTTCAAAACATCTGCAATCGGATAGTCTGTATGATTATTCGAGACAAGGCAGAAAAAGCGCCTTGTTTATGGTTGTCATGTGCCTCTTCCTGAGTAGAGGATTTGCACAGGTCACTGACACCATCAACGTCCCTTCGGGTACGTTCGATTACACAACCAACTACCCAGCATTGGGCAACCCTGTTAACATGGTCAAACTAGGTGCGGGTACAGCCAACATGGTGTATACCCCAGGTGGCTTCATCAATCCGGTCCGTCAAGGTATTACCACTGTCTTTGGCGGTACTTTAAACTTGAACAGGGCAGCAGGTCCAGGAAATACAAATCGGAGTTTGCCTAACCAGCGAATTGAGATGAAGCCTGGTACTAACCTGATTGTTACATTGGCAAATCAAATTGGTGATGCTACAACTCTTGAGTTGGACAATGCTACATTTACCTTAAATCAAGGAGAGTACTTGTCGTTTTTGACGATGAAGAACAATTCCACTATTAATGGTCCTGGACGGTTTGTATTAAATGGCAACATTAATGCTAAGCTAATCGCTTTGGGTGGTGGAACAGAAACGATTTCAGCGAGTTTCGCGATGGCTTCTGCTTTCACCGACCTTACTACGACTTCTAGTGCAAGGGCAGGAAATGGGACGACAGAAATTGAAGTTCAGGACAACACAGTTTTGAATATTGCAACTGAGCTTGCCGATTTTCATGAGGGCAGTTCAATTGGAAGCATGCGAAAAACAGGTTCTGGCAAACTGGTTTTGGCTAGTGCTGCTTTCTCCAATTATCGAGGCACTACTTCTATTCAAGCAGGTGAGTATCAGGTAAATGGTACACTCCGTTCCTTCTTTTGGAATGGATCCATGATGCAGGAAGGTTTATCCGGCAATTTGACTGTAAATGCGGCAGGAAAACTATCGGGTACTGGTACTATTAAGGCTGTCAATACGTTAATCAGCGGCACCCACGCACCGGGCACCTCACCTGGTATTCAAACATTTGCTTCTGATTTAACGTATAATAATGGTGCTGTTGTAGAATTGGAGTTTATCAGCAACTCTGCGACTGGACGCGGTACGAATTTCGATGGGATTAACTTAACTTCTGGGGCAGATCTAAATTTTGCTGGAGCTACGACGTTGGACTTGCAGTTTAGCGGAGCTGGCAGCATGGTTGACTGGTCTTCTTCCTTTTGGGATTCAAATAAACTGGGTACTAATGGATGGTTATTGTACTCGGGTGTTGACACCTTAAGTGGGATTGAGAATGTAACGATTTCATCAGAGGCTTTATTAGATGGTATGGGTGTATCCTTGTTGGATGCTCGTGGTCCACGTTATGGCTTTGTCCTGTATGTTGACCCTACTACTAACAATGTCTATTTGAATTTCCGGACAGATATTTGCAATGTTTCTCCAATATTTGGTACTGGATACCTGACTGGAGGGATTGGTCGGGATAACAACTGGTCGTTGGTTAAGTTACCAGCGGGTTATGATCCTGGGCAGCCTGTTCCTTATGATCCTTATGTGATTAGCTCAGGGTTGCCTTTTATTTTTGCGGCAGCGACTGGTTACACAGATAGTACAGGTACTTATTACTGGGTTGCCCCGAAGTCAGATGCGGGTTCCTTGTTTTCTAATGTAAATGAGTACAATTGGATTTTGGAGCAGACCTTCACGGTTGAGAACGCGGGTTTTTATGATTTTACGTTTTCTGGTGCTGGTGACAATGCGATTGAGTTTTGGATTAATGGGGTGATTGACAGCACGACGGATCCTGTGAAGCCTACCATATTAGGCGGTACTCAAATTGGATCTCGCTGGAACACCTTTACTTCCATTGGTTCCTTTACCGGTCGTGCCTATTTGACAGCTGGTGTGAATAAGGCATATATGGTGATGTTTGATTTTGGTGGTTTAACGACTGCATTGATTTCAAATGCATCCTTTTCCTGTTCGAACTATGCAGATTCAGATGGAGACGGTGTGGAAGATGAGTTGGATACTGAACCATCCAATCCTTGTGTGCCTGTTCAGCTGGCAGGATACATGGGCTATCATCCAAACCATCCTGTATGGGGTCCTGCGGACTGCGATGGAGATGGATTGACGAATGTAAATGAGAACAATATTGGAACGGATCCCTACAACCAAGATACGGACGGAGATGGTGTGAAAGATGGTACGGAAGTAACAGATGGAACGGATCCGGGTGATGGTTGCTCCTTGGTAGTAGCTAGTCAATCTGTTGAGCCAGTTTCAGCTTGGTTGAGTGGGGATTGCGATGAAGATGGTTTGCCAAACGGTAATGAAGTTGAAACGGGTACAGATCCAAACAATGCAGATACCGATGGCGATGGCTTAAGCGATTCGGAGGAAGTAGAAGGTGGTTCTGATCCACTTGATCCATGTGACCCCGCACAAGTAACGGGCTATATCGGGTACGATCCTGCCAATACAGCATGGGGCGAAGCGGATTGTGATGGTGATGGGCTAACAAATGCTACGGAAGTAGAAGTTGGCACAGATCCATACACTGCAGACACCGATGGTGATGGGCTGAATGACGCAGAGGAGACGAGTGGTAATACAGATCCGCTTGATCCTTGCGATCCAGGACAGGGTCCTGGTTACACTGGGTATGTTGCAAGCAATAGTATTTGGGCTGCAGCAGATTGTGATGGTGACGGTTTTGCAAACGGCGAAGAGGTAGAGGCAGGTACGGACCCTTACTGTGGCACTCCTGTATTTACAAACTGTCCATCAAATGTTGTTTTGACGAGTAGTTCTGATGGCAGCGGCGATTGCATTGCGCAGTATTTATTGGTTCATCCTGGTTCAGATATCTCTTGTTTTTCATTCATGGATATTACGTTTACAGGAACGGCAATTTTGCCAGCTGGTGGCAATGTGACCCCTGGCTTTTCTCATACCTACAGTTTTGGCATTGGGTTTACGGAGGTACAGTACACGGTTACGGCCTTGGACGGCAACACTGGTACTTGTACATTTAGTGTAGTTGTTACGGATGATGAGGCCCCGGCTGCTGTTTGTCAAGATATCACGGTTGCACTTACCGGCTCTGGTAGTGTTACTGTAACAGGTGATAATATTAACGGGGGTTCTACAGATAACTGTGGCGCTGTATCGTTTGATGTTCCGGCCTGGGCTGGCGATGCTACTACTTGCTCTGACGCTGTATGCTTGTCTGGAGGTGCGACCTTCCCTGCGGTACAAAACGGTGGTAGTACGAATACGTATCAATTGACGAATTGTTTGGGTAGTTCACCG
>CANHDG010000107.1 GCA_947459365.1 Saprospirales bacterium | reverse complement strand
GGAGTTTTCATACATTTTAACGAGTACCCGGTAGAGGACCTCCATTCGTTTGTAGAGATCATCCAGTTTCATATTGGACTCTTGAAGTCGTCCTGCTTTGCGTGCTTTCAAGACCATGATAGAATCCCGGCCAACTTCCTTTGCTTTACTGGCAAGACCGAGGTTATTCTGGATGTCCCGTTGGTTTTGTTTGATCATTTCAGACAGCTTGTACATTTGGCCTTTTAGATTAGCGATTTGGGTACTCATTTTGCCCAAGCTGCTTTTTAGGTCATCAATATAGCTTTTCAGGATACCGATAGGGTCAATTTGTACGAAAATACCTGTAATCCAGCGCATAATTGACTTGTACATATACCAGACCAGGTTGCGCACCTTGGGATCAAGGAGGATATAGACCAAACCTCCCAAGACTCCGAGACCGATGGCCAAATTGACGCCTTCCCAGACTATTTTAGTTAGGATGGGCAATAAATAATAGGCAGCTGCTGCAATTCCTGCTACTAAAAACAGGCCTCCTGTTACTCCTTCGGGGCGTTGCCAGAACGATTTGGGTTTAACCGGTTGAAAATCAGTATTCATTTTTAAACAAAATTAAGCAATCTATCGCTGGATATCCTTAATCGGACGGAGTGGGCGATTACATTGCGTTGGTTGGTTATGATTGAATTGTTAAGTGTCGAGTCGGATTGGAGACCTTGGGGAGGCTAATTTTAATGGAATTGAAAGGGTTATAGGTATTGCTTCATTTTTGCAATATCCCCATTAAGTTGGTCGATGACGGAATGGAAGGTGGCCTCGAAATCGGCTTTGGTGGTTTCGATTTTGAGGGTGCTTTCGTTAATTTCGGACTGTAGTTGTTGGATTCGCTGACGATTGCCTTCCATCTGTTGGGTAAGAGCCTCTATTTGTCGGGATTTTTCTTGAATATCCTGTTGGAGTTGTTCTGCTTCTTGTTCTCGGTTGCCGATTAGTTTTGCTCGTTGTTGAGCATGCGCTTCTTCAAATTTAGCTTGTTCGCCTTGAAGCACTTGGACATACTGTTGAGCGGATTCGAGCAGTTTTGCCTGATTAACCCCCATGGTTTGGGCTACTGCGAAGGCAGATTTAAAACGGGTTGATTCATCCATTGCCATTTGACCGAGGCCAGCGAGCGATTGTCGGAACTCAAAATAGTCGAAGCCTGGTTGGTTGTTTTGCTCCAGGGCACTGGCTAAAATTTCCAGGAAACGATTGCTGACGGCGCCTGTTTGCGCAGGAGCTGGTTGGCTGGCAGTGTTAGGGGTGGTTGGTTGCTCTGCGGGGGCGGCGTTTTCTTCAACGATGAAGATTGACTTGAATTTTTTAATAAAATCACTCATAATAGCAGCTGAACGATTTTCCTGAAAATCGGTTAATAGAGGATTGGGCGTTCAAAATTGCCCTCATGCTTTCGGAATATTCGTTGAAGATCAATATTCGGGCAAATTGGGTGGAGATCCACTTAATTTGTCGTCCATTGACGGATATTATCCGACAAAGGAAAGGAATTTGAGATGATTTGCATTATTTCGCAAATGATTTTTTTCTTTGCAGTCTGATATGACATTTGAGATTACCATTCCTGTATTAAATGAAGCCGAAACCCTAGAGCGTCAGGTTCGAATCCTTCATGATTTCCTGTTAGAACGTTTTCCAGACAGTTCTAAATGGCGCATTGTGATTGCAGACAATGGCAGTATGGACGACACCCCGCATTTAGCTGCTGCCTTGGGCGATGAGTTGCCGGAAGTTTGTTTGGTCCGAGTTCCGGAGAAAGGCGTTGGCTTGGCATTGAAAACTTCCTGGGCTCAAAGTAAGGCGGACATGGTAGGCTACATGGACCTGGATTTGGCCACCGATTTGCGTCATTTTGTTCAGGCCTACAACGCCATTGCGACAGAGGGTTATGATTTGGTTTACGGTACTCGTTTACACCGACGGTCGAAGGTAGTCGGCCGCACACTGAAGCGGGAAATTACCTCTCGAATCTTTAATTTGATTGTGCGTTGGTATTTAGGCACACGATTTTCGGATGGCATGTGTGGCTTTAAGTGGTTGAAGCGGGAGCATGTGGCTTCATTGAGGGCTGGTGGAGCGGTGAGTAACGGCTGGTTTTTTAGTACAGAGTTGTTGGCCATTGCAGAGTGGAAAGGATTAAGATGTTGTGAGTTGCCGGTTAAATGGACGGACGATGCGGCAAACAGCAAGGTGAATATACCGAGATTGGCCAAGCAATACCTGCAGGCGATGGCGGTTTTGCGCAAAAACAAACCGTCGAAAAGATGAAAACAAGTCAGTTCAATTTTGGGAAATGGAGTCTTTCCCGCTTGGTACGCTGGACGGTGTTACTGGTGGTAGGGGGCTGGGTTCTACTGAATTGGCACGGGGATAGAACCGTTAACGAACTGGCTATTCGATACACCTATCCAGAATCAAAGTGGGTGACCATCGAAAACCAGGCCATCCATTATCGTGATAAAGGGAAAGGACCTGTTCTACTCTTACTCCATGATGAGGGCAGTTCAATGCATACTTGGGCGCGCTGGACCGACACGCTTTCTCAGAAATACCGGGTGATCAGCGTTGATTTGCCGGGTTTTGGCTTGACGGGCCCCAATCTTCGCGGGAGTTATAGTTCATTCATGTACGCCAGTTTTATACAACAGTTGACCGACAGTTTGCGCCTTAGTACCTTTTCGTTGGCGGGTGTTGGAATGGGTGCACAGATTGCCTGGTTTTATGCCGCTGAGCGCCCTGGGCGGGTTGAAAAGCTGGTATTAATTGGTTCGAAGGGTTTTGAGAAGAGCAGTGCATCCTGGGTGACCATTTTTGCTCAAACCCCGGTATTGAATAGGGTGATGTGGGTTATTACGCCCAAGGAGTTCTTTCGTCTTCTGTTGGAGGAAGTTTATGCAGATGATCGAATGGTAACAGACTCCTTGGTGATCCGTCATTTTGAATTGACCTTACGGCCAGGAAATCGGAAGGCCTTTACGAGCCGAGCGTCGGTTCGGGACAATCGACCGCCAGTTGATTTTATAGAAAAAATTCGGGTACCGACCTTAATTATGTGGGGAGCGGAGGATGCTTTAATTTCCACACAGCATGCGTACGATTTTCATAGGCAAATCCGTGGTTCCTTCATTAAAATATACCAGAACAGCGGACATTGGCCCCAGGAGGAGTGGCCAGTTGAATCGGCAATGGATGTACAGGCATTTTTGGAGGACCGGTTTTAGAATAGGCAGTGCGGGAGCACTTTTTTGTGCTAAAAAGAGACAAGCTACTGCAAATGTTTAATTGGGTTCGGTTGTTTGATTTTGTTGTTATACATTTGAGCGAACAAAGTGGGGGGAGGAAGCTGGTCGTCGACTTGGCTAACGTTCACTCGGGGTGGCTTCGGTTGAAAGCAGGTTAAATTTTTAACGAAAGAAATAGCTTGGCTGATTGTTCGTTTTGAAACTAGAAAAGCAAAAAATGATTCGTTATTTTCGCAAGAGCAGCTGGTTGCTGGGTTTAGTGATGGTTGGATCACTGCAGGCGCAGGATCCGATTTTTTCGCAGTATTATGCAACGCCCTTGCAGATCAATCCTGCTTTTGCGGGCAGTGCTTTTGCACCTCGGTTTGGCATTGGTTATAGGCACCAATGGCAGGGTTTTGACCGCGCGTACACCACCTATGCTGGATTTTATGAGCAGAGTTTAGATCATTTAAACAGTGGGATTGGATTTCACCTAGAAGGAGATGATGCCGGGAATGGCATCCTAAAAACCACTCGTGTTTCTGGACACTATGCTTATCGGTTAATGATTAACAAGACCACTGGGATAAAAATCGGGGTGGAGGCGGGAGCATACCAATCTCGGTTAGATTGGGATAAGTTAATTTTTCCGGATCAGATTGACCCCGTGAACGGGGTAGGAAATTTGACAGCGGAGCAGCGGCCGGACCGCTTGACCCGGACACGGTTGGACCTATCGAGTGGTCTATTGTTGTTCAGCGAGCGATTGTGGTTAGGAGTGGCGTTGAAGCACCTCAACACACCTTCAGAAACCTTTTTATTGGTTAATGATAATTTGGCAAGGGGGCTGCCGATTCGGTACACCTTGCATGGAGGGATTGATATTATGTTACAACCGGATAATAAAAAGGAAAGTGCTGCGTTTTTATCACCTAATTTCCTTTTTGTATCGCAGGGCCCGTACCAGCAGTTGAATATAGGGTCTTATGCAGGTTTGGGTTCTTTTTTTGCAGGAGCTTGGTGGCGGCACACGGTTGATCAGAATGCGGACGCGGCGATATTTTTGGTGGGATTCCGGCAGGGAATTTACAAGATTGGGTTGACGTATGATGCGACGACATCGAGGTTATCGGGGGTTTCTGGAGGCACTTATGAGATGACGATGAGTTTTTTCCTCGATAAAGATGAAAATTTGAAAAAAAAGAAAAAGCGGAAAGAGAACGCGGAATGCCCGCAGTTTTTTCGATAAAGCCACCTTTTTGCCAATATAAAACTGCTTTCACCTAATTATTTGGAATTAACGTTCTGCAAGATTATTTTTTTATTCGTTAAATAATGCTGCCAGGCATTTTGAATGAGTTGAATTAATTACTTTTGCGGTTCGTTTTCTCAAACCTGATTCTTTAATACAATGAAAAAAACGCTCATTCACGGGTTTAGCTTTGTTTTGTTGGGACTTTTAGTAGCCAGCTGCGGTAGCAAAAAAGAGCAATCTTCTACTACTGGTTGGAACTTAAACGACCAAAAATGGGGTGGTTTTGAAAAAGTGGACTATGAAGGCCAATCCACCGGCCCCAACCTCGTATTGGTCGAGGGTGGCACTTTTACTATGGGTCTCACCGAGCAGGATGTGACCTATGAATGGAACAATGTAGCTCGTCGGGTTACGGTTAGTTCCTTTTACATGGATGAAACTGAAATTTCAAACCTTGAATACCGCGAGTACCTATTCTGGTTGCAGCGTGTTTATGGGGAGACTTACCCAGAGGTTCCACGTCGAGCACTTCCTGATACGCTGGTTTGGCGCGAGGAACTGTCCTACAATGAACCTCTAGTGGAAACTTATTTCCGTCACCCTGCCTTCATGGACTATCCAGTAGTGGGTGTTAACTGGAATCAGGCGGTGGAGTACTGCAAATGGCGTACAGACCGTGTGAACGAAGCTATTCTTATCAAGAAAGGCATTTTAAATGTAAATCCTGATCAGAAGGACGCTGATAATTACGTAACAGAAGCCTACTTAGTTGGTCAGTATGAGGGTAGTGTTCGCAAGAACCTTCCAGATGTTCGTTCAGGTGGAGAGCGTCGCGTGCGCTTAGAAGATGGCATTGTGCTTCCTGAATACCGCCTTCCAACAGAGGCTGAATGGGAGTTCGCAGCGCTTTCTCTAATCGGAACGCAAGCGGCGAGCAAAGATGAGTTAATTACAGATCGTCGTATCTACACTTGGGATGGCAACACCACTCGCTACCAAAAGCGCAACAAATACCAAGGTAAAATGTTGGCCAACTTCCGTCGCAGCTCTGGTGACTACGGTGGTATGTCTGGGGCATTGAACGATAAAGCATTCACTCCATCTCCTGTTCGTTCCAATTGGCCAAACGACAATGGTTTGTACAACATGGCAGGCAACGTAAATGAGTGGACTGCCGATATGTACCGTCCAATGACCTCCTCCGATATTCGCGAGGTGGAAACACAGGATTTGAATCCTTACCGCGGTAATAAGTTCATGACCAAAGTAATTGACCCTGAGACGAATGCTCCAATCGAGAAAGACAGTTTGGGTCGTTTGGTGTTCCAGTTAGTAGATACCACTTCTACTGCGCTGCGCGACAACTACAAGCGTCCTGAAGTGTACAATTATTTGGACGGTGATAAAGAGTCAAACGTGGAGTACCGCTATGGCTTGAGCACATTGATTAGCGACAAGGCGCGTGTGATCAAAGGTGGTTCTTGGGCTGACCGTGCTTTCTGGCTTTCTCCAGGCACCCGTCGTTTCCTAGAGGAAGACAAGTCTGCTAGCACGCTTGGTTTCCGTTGTGCAATGGCTCGTTTGGGTGGGCCTGTTGGCAACAACGACAATGCGGGCAACTCTTTCAAAACAGGTAAGAAAAAACGCAGATATTAAATAATTGATATTCAGTTAAATAAAAAAGCCTTTCATGCTCACGCCTGAAAGGCTTTTTTTTTCCTAGACACACTTTTTAGAACACTATCTGGAGAAGAAAAGGAAATTATGGTAATAAACGATGGTGTTTGGGTATGTGTGAGACGGCTGGAATTTGTCTTTATAGTGGCGGATAATTAGGAGTGCACAATTGATTTGTCCCTCTTACCTTTGGCTTTTAATTCAAAAAACGCATGACTTGGTCCAACGCCCTCCTCAGCTTCCGTGCCTATTTATTGTTGGAGCGCGCTATGAGCACGCACACTGTGGAGGCGTATTTATCGGATGTGGGTAAATTTGCTCAGTACTTGGAGCTAAAGGGGTTGGTTGTAGGCCCGCTGGAAATCGAGGCCTCTCATTTGCAAGCGTTTATCCTTTGGATAGGTGATTTTGGCTTGGAAGCCACCTCTCAGGCTCGGCTCCTCTCTGGCTTGAAAGCCTTCTATAAGTTTTTGATGGTAGAGGATTTAATTGATCGGAACCCAACTACCCTGTTAGATAGTCCTGCTTTGCGAAGAAAAATTCCGGAAGTGTTATCGTATGAAGAGATCCGGCTGATGTTGGAGGGTATTGATTTATCGGATCCACTGGGGGTTCGTAACCGAGCAATTTTAGAAACACTGTATGCCTGTGGGTTGAGGGTTAGTGAGCTTACAGAACTAAAAATCCGACAAATACATGCAGAGCAGGGTTTTTTACAGGTGATTGGAAAAAACAATAAGGAGCGATTGGTCCCTATTGGAGGGGATGCCCTGAGGCAGCTTCAATTGTATCTTCAGCATGTTCGAACCCAATTGGAAATTAAACGGGGGCAGGAGCAGTATGTTTTTTTAAATAGAAGGGGTTCTAAAATGACTAGAGTGATGGTCTTTTATGTGGTGAAAGAGTGTGCCGCTGCTGCCGGAATTCAGAAGTCGATCAGCCCACATAGCTTCCGCCACTCGTTTGCTACCCATTTAGTGGAGGGTGGGGCAGATTTAAAAGCTGTTCAAGATATGCTAGGGCACGAAAGCATCACGACTACAGAAATTTACACCCACATGAATGCAGAGTATCTAAAAGAGACCATTCGATTATTTCACCCACGGGTACAGTGGGGCAAACGGGTAGAAGATTAAATCCGCAGTTCGTAACATCCAATATCGGGTCGAATGGGATCCCGATCTTGTTCATCCAAGTCTTTTAGGATTCCTGGAAGTGGAACTCCGTAACCATTCGCCTTAGAATGGAGCGTGTCGAGGTAGTAGTTATCTTCATTTGGGTTAACAAAGATAGTGTCTCGGAAGTCAAGATTGAGGCATGGCTGGCAATGGTCCAGAAAGTCAGGCCAGGCGTTGGGCTTGATCAAATCTTTTACCCGAACGATGCAGTTTTCAAACCGGTAATTAAAGTTGGCGGGGTTATCTTCCCGGTCTACTAATGAGAATTGGTCCGCTCGGCTTCCAAAGAGGATACAATTTTTAAAGAGGGCATTCAGTCGGTAGAGGGAGTAGTTTTCGCAGGCTGCATCTAGGCAAATCGTGTTGCCGAGTTTTACGGCTTCTCCATCGACTCCATAGCTGGCGGCTGTGCAATAATTGAAGGAATAATCGCCGCCGTATTCTAGTTGGATAGAGAATCCTGTATTATCGTAGAAGAGGCAATTTTCTGCATTAATTTCAGCGTGTACTCCCACTAGTCCACTGCTAGCGGTGTTGTAGATCCGGCTATTTTTGATTGACAGGTTGGCGGCTGAGTCTACCCTAATCCCGACAATGCTATTTCGAATAATGCAATGCTCTATTTGGTGGTTGCGTGTTCCGGCTTGCAGCCAGATCCCCGTCCACTGTCCGGGTTCCTCCATAAATTCTGGCTCAATTCGATCCCCTTCAAAAACCACAGGGTTTTCTTTGGTGCCTTCTACGATTAGACGGCCATTCCCAGTGAATGCGAGGATACCATCGTTATAATATCCGATTTCGCCAGTTGTATTGACAAAGCGGGTGAGGCCACCATGCACATAGATTCTGGTTCCAGCAGGGATACGGAGGGTGCAGTCGTCGAATGCGACCACTCCATAGATGACATAAGGTTTGGGGTCGTTCCAGACTACCTCTCCGCCATTGCATCCGAATAGGGTGATACTATCGGCATAAAACCGAGAGGGGATGTAGTTGGCATTTTGTCCCCAGGCTTCTAAAGTGACGGATTGAGCGACCCCATTGGTTTCAAATTCAATGGATTCGTTGAGGACAAAGGGGCTAGAAGAGAGGGGTTCATCTGGGTTGATCGTCACTTCCGCGAAAATATATAAGCTATCGTTGGGAGCGATGACTACATTTTCATGGGAGTTTCCAGGAATTCCATCCACATTTAAGCGGAATTTGGATTGACTTCCTTTTTCTAGGTTGATTTTAGAGATTCGGATGCTTTGGCTGTGGGGATTGTACACTTTTAAAATTCTGGTAGCAGATCCAAGTTCAGTGAAGACGGTGTCAAAGCGCAGGGTATCGGTTGAGAAGGAGAGGACCTCTTCAGGGGAGGTAGTGAAGCGTTCTTTTTGGCAGGCTCCTAGTAAGATAAGGAGTAATAGAACCGATAAGTGATGCTGCGATTTCAAGGTATTAAAACAGGATGTGCCGATGCTAGGCGGATTTCTGAATAGTGGGAGGATGCTTACGTTGAGTAAGCAAGCGAGGCAAAAATACTTGAAAATTATGGTTCCCGATAGGGAGAAAGGCTGCTTTGTTATGGATATACAAAAGTACGGAGATAACACAGCAGAACAACGCTTCCTTTGTTCTGCTGTGTCGGTATTGGATATTGGATATTTTTATTTCAATTCTTTCGATTTAAGTAACTTTTGTCCAGTCCATTTGTAAAGGGTAATTTTATATTCCTGTTTGGTTAGATTCAATCCGCCCTGTTCAGATTCTTCCATTTCTGCCATATCTTTTACGACTATCAAGTGTTCTGCGATGCCCCCCTTGTCGGTTGGGAAAAGGCATTCTTCGGAGTCGTAAAAGACGCCCCCATCGCTGATAGAGGTGGTTTCAAGCACTTTCATCAGGCTATTATCCTCGAGCCAAAACAGCAGGTTGTTTCCGGAAGGGTAACCGCAGGCTGGAAAGGAATAATCTACGTTTAAAATGGCTTTTACATTTTTGAGGGGTTCGAATCGCAGGCTAAAATTGGGATAGTAGAATAGGTCCCCATGGGTAGTAAATTCTGTTTTTGCCAATTCAACTCCCTCTTTGGCTAGTCGAACTTGGAGGGTAATTTGTTGTTGTTTGGGGTCATATGCGGCGATTCCGGTCATAAACAGCACTCCATCTGTGATTAGGTAGGGGTCATTAGGGGTTTGAATGCTTGCTAATGCTAGAAATCCTCCCCATAGATAGCCTTGAACGGTACCAGTACTCTTGGTGTAAGTCTGTACTTTCAACCAGGGCATTTTTACACCGCGTAAGGTTAGAGAGTCTGTACTAATTGCTTCAACAGTGACCGTTGTGCCGATAGGCAGTTTACTGATGACCCTTGCCTGGGTAGTGGCTTGCTCCCGCAAGTTGGCATCTGTCACCAATGTATGATAAGTCATCCCCGCTTCAAAAGCGCCACTGGTTACATAGGCTTGCATCCAATCGTCTAGTACATCCTGTGCTGTAAGCT
>CANHDG010000106.1 GCA_947459365.1 Saprospirales bacterium | reverse complement strand
TTTGATCAAAAATGATGCCCTGATCAACCTTCAAATACAAAGACCTATTTCTCTGGACGCATTTGTGGGAAAAACAACACTTCCTGAATACTTGCCTGTCCTGTAAACAACATACAAAGACGATCAATCCCAAAGCCAATACCAGCAGTAGGTGGCATCCCATATTCCAAAGCACGCAGGAAATCCTCATCTAGAGCCATTGCTTCCTCATCCCCCCGAGCGGCTAATTGGAGCTGCTCCTCAAAACGAGCTCGCTGATCCAAAGGATCATTTAACTCAGAATATGCATTAGCAACTTCTTTACCATTGACAAACAGCTCGAAGCGCTCTACCAACCCTGGTTTAGACCGGTGCACTTTTGTCAGAGGAGACATTTCAACGGGATAATCTATTAAAAAGGTAGGCTGGATTAAATTTGCTTCTACCTTTTCACCAAAAATTTCATCAATCAACTTCGCTTTCCCCATTGTAGCGTCTATTTCAATATGCTCTCGCTTACAATAAGCCCGAAGGTCAGCTTCCGTAGCTGTTTCAACATCCAATCCCGTGTACTCACTGATGGCTTCATACATCGTTAATCGCCGGTAAGGACCCGCAAAATTCAGCACCTGGCCATCAAATTCAGCCGTGCTTGCACCATCTGGATGCAAAGCTCTAGCCACCTTTTCCAGCATCTGCTCAGTCACATCCATCATCCAGTGGTAATCTTTATAAGCCACGTAAAATTCAAGGGCTGTAAATTCTGGGTTATGAGTCCTGTCCATCCCTTCATTCCGAAACATCTTGGCAAATTCATACACTCCATCAAAGCCACCTACAATTAACCGCTTAAGGTACAGCTCATTCGCAATGCGCAAATAAAGAGTAGTATCCAACGTATTATGGTGGGTAACAAAAGGACGAGCCGCTGCGCCACCATGGATGGGCTGTAAAACAGGTGTTTCAACCTCCAACAAGCCCAAATCGTCCAGATAAGAACGCATGGTCTTGATCAGCTTGGAACGCTTGATAAAAATCTCCCTAAAAGAAGGATTCACCGTTAGGTCGACATACCGCATGCGGTAGCGAGCCTCTGGGTCAGTGAATGCATCAAAAATATTCCCATCCGCATCGCGTTTTACGATCGGAAGGGGACGTAAGGATTTAGAAAGAAAAGTAAACTCTTGAACATGGACAGAAACTTCACCTGTTTTTGTTTTAAAAGCAAAACCCTTAACGCCTATAAAATCCCCTAAATCCAGTAATTTTTTTACCACCGCATCAAACATAGGAGAATCCTCCTTCCCACCATTAATCTCCTCTTTCCTAAGATACAGCTGAATCCTTCCAGAACTATCCTGTAGGTTCATAAACAATGCCTTCCCCGCCTCGCGGCTAGCCATCACCCGTCCAGCTAAAGCAACTTCTTGAAAATTCAGGCGGTTTTTGGTACCGTCCTCCAAAATTTCCTCTTGGTAATTCGCCACAATATCCGCTGCCATAGCAGTCACTTCAAAAGTAGCAGCAGGATAGGGATCGACACCCAGTTCCCGTAATTTTGCCAGTGCCTCCCGGCGTATAAGTTCTTGTTCTGTCATATCAATTCAAAAATTGGGCACAAATGTCTACTTTTTCAAAGAAATTCTATAATTACAGTTTGTTTTTCCTGTTGTTCCAAACATGAAAAACCAAAATTGAAGCAGCTGCACCCATTCCATTGGCAATCATATCGTCCAATTCAAAAAAGCGATTTGGAAAAAATCGGAACTGGACCCATTCCAAAATTGCACCATAACAAAATACCAAAATAAAAAACAAAAGGTAATGTCGGGCGGATACGGATTTTAGACTAGACAAACACAGAAAAACCAGTAACGCATACGCCGCAGCATGCGCCAATTTATCGGTCTGAAGGAGGCTAAAACCCGGTAAAGGAACCCCTCCACGAGTGGAGAGCCAAGTGATTGCTAACAACCAAATGGCCGCAACCAATGCAGGGATACGCTTGTAATACATTAGGAACAAGCTTTAAATGCTCCGGCTCCTAATACAAAAAGCCAAATGATTCCTTTAATGAGAAAAAACAAAAACCCTGCTATCCCCATCGCTTTCCATCGCTGCTTCCATCCTTTTTTTTCCATATTCAGCGGAATATTACGCCTGTTCGGCATACAATAAAAAAATTCTTGCAAGAGTGACCCTACCTTTGTTCCACTTCATTACAATGGCAAAAGTAGCAATACAACAGTTGTTAAGGAAGAGTGTTCTAATAAATTACGGTAAATCAACGTTCAATTCTGTATTATGAAAAAAGTCATTTATGCATTGCTGGTCCTTGCACTCCTCGGCGGGGCATACGGCTACTACCTTTGGAATAAACCTCCAGAAAGTATGGCGACCAAAACGGTAGACAACCAACTCTCCACGGAAGAATTGTATAAGGCTTTTCAAATGGATGAACAAGCAGCCAATTCCACGTATCTAGGAAAAATCATAGCTGTTCAAGGGGTAGTCCAATCCTCTAGAACGGTGGATGGAACGACCAAACTAGAACTCCAAGCAGGGGAAGAGGGGGTTATTTTTTGTGAACTAGACAACAATACCCAGCACAAACGGACCACTTTTGATCCCGGAAGCTCCATTTCGATCAAGGGTGAATGTGCAGGAATGGATATTGACGGCTCCGTGATGCTTTCCCACTGCGCTGAATTGTAATTGTACCAAACTACGATTATTATCTCTTCTATTAAATTATTAAATCAATTTCCATCATTCAAACAACCTGAAATATGCAAAAAATAGTAATTAGTTCCATTACCGCATTACTACTAGCTGGTGCAATCAACGCTCAGAAAGTAGCCACCAAAGATGCTAAAGTAACCTTTGACGCGACTTCAGCCTTGGAGAGTATCAAAGCCACCAACAAGTCTGGAAGTGTTGCCCTAAATATCTTGAACGGAGACGTGGCAGCGCGGGTTCAAGTGAAGAACTTTATCTTTGCACAAGCCCTTATGCAGGAGCATTTTAACGAAAACTACCTAGAATCTAATAAATTCCCTAGCGCAACCCTAAAAGGAAAAATTGTAAACATCGCCGATCTGAAACTGGATAAAGATGGTACCTACAAAGCCAAGGTACAAGGGACCCTTGAAATGCATGGCGTGACAAACAATTTAACTGTACCGGCAACTTTAGTGGTCAGTGGAGGAAAAATTAATTTTAATGCCAATTTCAATGTTTTGTGTGCAGATTATAAAATTGCGATTCCTTCTGTAGTAGCAGATAAAGTAGCCAAAGAAGTAAAAATTAACATAGAAGGCGTTCTAAGTAACCAATAAGTTTTGATAAACGATAAAAAAAAGCCGGCGCACTAGTCTTAGTGCGCCGGCTTTTTTTAGTTTTTAGCCTTTGGATCCCGTTTTTCTATCCTTTCTATGACAATGGAGGTAGGTCCAGAGAGGATTTTGAACTCCGTTCTACGATTGAATCGGTGTTCCTCATCAGGGCATTCCACACCATCCAAACAGCGGTTCAAAATTTGTTTTTCCCCGTATCCAACTGCCGTAATTCGATCTGATGTAATTCCTTTAGCAACTATCCACTTTTTAGCACTGTCTGCACGGCGCTGAGAGAGCTTTTCGTTATAGTCACTTCTACCCTGTGCATCCGTATGGGAGGACAACTCAATTTTCATATCAGGGTATTGTTGCATCAGATCTGTCAAGAACTGGAGGTCAGGCTCTGACTGAGGCAATATTTTATCATCGTCAAAGTCATAATAGATACTGTTTAGACGAATCGGTTCATTTGTTCGAATGGTATCAAATACCTCCGGCTTTTTAATCAGCCGCAAAGTCATTGTTTTGTCTACCCGAGTTGTCTTTTTAATTCCAACCGTGTTCAAGGTAAGCGTATCCGGTACATAACCCTCATGGGTTGCGATTACGATATACGACTTTTCAGGTGCCAAGGTAAAATCGAACTGACTTCCAGCACTATTCGTTTTCTCATCTACATTAGCTGGATTCTTTTCGGTAACATCGATTACCTGTAACGTACATCCATCTAGTGGCGGATTTTCTTTTTCTCCTTTACGCTTACGGCGGAGAGTTTTAGCTGTGAATTCTACTTTCACACGCTCGATTTCCCAAGAATAAATATCGTCGCAGCAGGTTTTACTTTTCAGGTTATTAGGGCCAGGTCGATTACTCACCAAGAAACCACTTTGGCCATCCGTGTTTTGAAAATAATACTGGTCATCCAGAGAAGTATTAATCCCCATTCCCATGTTTTTGGGAGTACTCCAAGTGGAGCCATTCCACTGGGATTCAAATACATCCAGTCCACCAAAAGACGGGTAACCATTAGAGCTGAAGTACAATTTGCCGTCGCGATAGAACGGGGTCACTTCATCTTCCGTGGTGTTCAACATATCCAATGCAACTGGAAGGCCAAAAGAGCCCTCCCCTTTTTTGGGAGCATAATAGAGATCAAATCCCCCTTTTCCGCCTGGAATATTGGCTACAAAAAACAACACCTTTTCACCATAAAGCTCCCCTTCACAGGGATGTTTGGCGATATGTTCACCGTTAGCTCCACTCACTTCATTTGCTGCACCCCAACCATCGGATCCTTTTACGGAATAAAAAATCTTACTGGAAGACAACCCCATATTTTGCATTTCAACTCGGGTAAAATACATGGTTTTCCCGTCTGGAGAAACACTCACATTTCCTTGGTGAAAACCTTCCCGGTTAATTTGCTGACCAAGTGGGGTAGGTTGAGCGAACTCTTTGCCGGTAGCACTTGAAGTATAAATTTTAGAGTACCAATCACCCTCTTTTCCGTCTAAGACCACAATTTCCTTTTGTTGGATAGAGGCGAAATACAGTTCACCGGAATTGTAAACAGGGGAGCCTTCCGTTTGTGGGCTATTGATGGTTTTACCACCATTATTAACTAACAGAAGGTCATTGGGCTTCGCCTTTCGAGCCATCTCACAACCCGCAATTTCTCGTTTTGCGGCCAATTTCAGTTTCTCATCCGTACCACTACCAATGTATTGATTGAACATATCAATCGCCTCTTGGTACTTTGCGTTGGCTTTCATTGACATCGCTAACCAATATTGTAGCTCTGTAAACTCTGCCTTTCGATCCCTTAATACCAAACGACTAAAGGCCTTTTCAGCGGCTACATAGTCACGGACCTGGAAATTGAGGAGACCTACCTTGGCATAAATTTGCTTGTCCTTATTATCGTCGTAAATTTTTTCATACAACTCAAGCGCCGCATACGGATTACTATCCGCCTCCGCTTCGCCGGCAGATTTCAGCATGGCCTCCGGAGTGGCACGGTTGATAGGCTGAGCCAGTACCAGTGCTGGGAAACCGAACACAGTAACCGCAAAAAAAACAGAAAATATAGTTCTCATAAACTGAATTTAATCAAATGGCAAGAAAGTATAAGAAGTTTAGAAGCGAGGACACAACATTTTGGGCTTCACAACAGCTTTCTTGTAGATTTTAATAATGTAGTTGGCTGCCAATTCAAACCCTCCACGGTACCGGGTGTCATTGCTAAGACCTGATGTATTGACGTCATAAGCCAAGCCAACGGTCAGTGATTTGATGCGAGCACCTGCTAACAGGTTAACGGCATCTCCCAAACGGTAACCCAAACCAGCATTGAAAGTAATGTCCTTCTCAGGATCAAAAAGATAACCCGCCATACCTTGAACGATGATTTCATCTTGCTTGCTCATGGTCTGGAAAAGGAAGCTTGGACTGATAGTAAGTCGGTCGCTGGTCTTGATATTAAACGTACCGTGTACCACAGCACGGCGAGGCATTCGGTAAGTAGCGGTGCCACCACCCGTTCCACCACCAGTACCACCTCCTGTACCGCCACCGGAACCTCCACCTGCAGTTAGTAAGGAGAACCGCGGTTGTCCAACGTGAAACATGGCAAAGCCAATTTTAAAATCAGTCGTTTTATTTAATCGGGAGGTCAGGGTGATACCCGCGTCGATATCGTTGAAGTTGGATCTAGGGCGGTTCTCACCATCTGGAATTTTCTGATTATCCTGGCTGGCGCCTTGATCGTACTCTCCGGGGATCGAGGACTGAAGGAAGCCATCTTCAAATTGCAGATTCTCATCATTCACTCTAAATACCTCTTGGCCATAATGTCCGCCAATGGCAATTACCGTTTTCCCTTTTTTACCAAGACCAATATGATAAGCGGCCCCCAATTTACTTGCGCTGTGCACCAGCCTCCCTGCTCCCACATTGTCTTGAAACAACATTAAACCAACGCCTACCCAGTCTTTTTTTCGAAAACCAGGAATGATGGGTGCATCGACCCACATAGAGGGTGTTTCGAATTGATTTTTGCTTAGGACACTGGTCCACTGAGAGCGGTAAATCCCTCCGATTCGAACACTTCCTTCAAAACCACCTGTATTGGCAGGATTCAAGGTCATTTGCGACATATTGTATTGCGTAAAATGGATATCCTGTGCAGACAAGCCAGTCGCAACTAGCAGGGCAAGAAAGAAAGAGAGCGTATAATTCTGGCGCATAGCTTGCATTTTGAAGAAAACCAGTAGTTTGTAATTAAATCAGGGGTAAAGTAAAGCAAAAATACACTTATCAACCGCATCATACCAATGGTTTTTTAAAAAAGGTACAATAATAGCGGTTATTTGGGCAGTTGACCAGCAATCAGATCCATTGATTGCTGGTTCATGCATTTAAAATGACCTTTGGGGCAATGGTCAAATCCAATTTTTGAACAAGGGCGGCAGGATAGCCCTTTGACCTCAAAACTTGTATTTCGATTCATTCCTTTGGGAAAATAAGGGTACATGCCGAATTCTGGCAAGGTATTTCCCCAAATGGAAAAAATTGGTTTGACGAGTGCCGCGGCAATGTGCATCAAACCAGTGTCATGGGTGACTACCCATTCTGAACGTTGAACCGCTGCTGCTGATTGAAATAGGTTCCATTTTCCACAAGCATTCATTAATTTACTAGGGTTGGAAGCCCTAATCGCCTCTGCGGTAGCATGCTCTGCTGGGCCACCTATCATGACAATGGGGAGTGAAATTTTGGAGCTAAGTTCAATCCATTTGTCAGCAGGAAGCCGCTTTGTAAAATGGGTAGCACCTAGCACAAAGGTTCCAAAGCGCTGCTCAGGGCTCAACCCAAATTCATTATAAAGTAGTTCTGGCATCGCCTCGGTGATCACTGGTGGAATAGGAAAATCAAGTCCTCTGGCATCTGGTTGAACCCCAAGTGGAGCAGCTGCCTCCAGATAACGATCCACGATATGTTTGGGAGGAAGCAAGTTAATTCCGAATTGGACGAGCAGCCATTTTTCCCAATTGAGCTTATTGAAACCATAGGCAGGCACTCCAATTTTCCTTCTGAAGATGTGGCTTCTCAGGTTGTTGTGCAAATCAACCACTGCATCCAACTTAAGAGACTTAACTGCACCTACAAGCTCTGCAAGCGAATTGGAAAAATGTATTTTTTCCGGAAAATGGGGGGCTTTCCCCGGAGAGCCTAAAGCAAACACCCTGCTGACCAGCGGGTGGGCAGCAGGGATATCTGCAAAAGCTGCTTTGGTAAGATAAAATACCTCAGCTCCTTTTTGTTCTGCAATGCATCGAAGCACTGGTGTGGTTAAGACGATATCGCCAATCGAGCTAAACCGAATTAGTAGAATCCGCATCAGGCAGCTTTTTTCCGTGCAGCTTCTTTTTCTGCATACGCTACAGCTGCTTCTCTGACCCATTCTCCTTCCTGCCAAGCCTCCACCCGGGCATTCAATCGTTGTTTGTTACAAGGTCCATTACCATTCACTACATTCCAGAATTCATCCCAATTAATTGCTCCAAAATCGTAGTGTCCTTTTTCCTCGTTCCAGCGTAAGTCCTTGTCTGGATGTTCCAGTCCAAGTACCTTCATCTGTTCGGCAATCATATCCACAAAACGTTGGCGCAATTCATCATTACTGAAGCGCTTAATTTTCCAATTCATACTTTGTGCACTGTGGGTTGAGTCTCCATCAGAAGGACCGAACATCATCACAGATGGCCAATACCAGCGATTGACAGCATCCTGCGCCATTGCCTTCTGTTCGGGAGAGCCATTTGCTAGCGTCAAAAGAAGCTCAAATCCTTGTCGCTGATGAAAGCTTTCCTCCTTACAAACCCGCACCATCGCACGGGCATAAGGACCATAGGAACAACGGCATAGAGGAATTTGGTTGAGGATTGCTGCCCCATCTACCAGCCACCCGATGGCGCCCACATCGGCCCAGTTGAGTGTTGGATAATTAAAAATAGAAGAATATTTTGCTTTACCGGAGTGAAGGTCTCGAAGGGTTTCGTCTCGAGTTACTCCCAGTGTTTCCGCTGCAGAGTAAAGGTAGAGCCCATGACCTGCTTCATCTTGTACCTTTGCGAGTAAAATCTGTTTACGTTTTAGGGAGGGCGCTCTGGTAATCCAGTTTGCCTCTGGAAGCATCCCGACAATTTCAGAATGCGCGTGCTGACTGATTTGCCGAATCAAGGTTTTTCGGTAAGCTTCTGGCATCCAGTCTTTGGGTTCAATCCGGATTTCAGCATCAATTTTTGCCTGAAAGGCTTCTTCCATGGAGTGTATTTGCTCTGCCATAACGTATTGATTGGTTAGAACGATTATAACCTTCAAGCAGCTGATTTTGTTTGAAGTTTGGTTCAATAATCTTGGCAAAGGTAGTGTTTACTGGCGAAAAAAAAGCAGGTCATCCGCGTAAAACGAGATGACCTGCTAAAAATATCAGCCTTTTAAGCTAGGATTAGTAGCCAGGGTTCTGAGACAAGTTTGGATTTACCGCCAACGCCTGAGCTGGAATTGGGAACAACAAACGTTCTGGGCCAGAAACTGGCTTCTCTTGCCAAGCTTCCAAGAATTTGCCGAAACGGATCATGTCCTGACGGCGCCATCCCTCCCAGTACAATTCGCGGCTGCGCTCAGCCAACAATTCGTCCAAGCTCAACGTGCTCAAAGGAGAAGCATTGCGCTTTGTGCGGATGCTGTTAACCACACCACGTGCACCAGCTTCGTCGCCAGTGCGTAGGTGTGCTTCTGCTTTCATCAACAATACGTCCGCATAACGGAAGTAAACATAGTCGTTGTCAGCGTTATCACCACCGTTGTAGTCAATAGGATATTTTACAACGCGGATACCAGTGATTTCAAGGTTATCACCCGTTTCAACCAATTTAACTTCACGTGTGAAGTCTAGGTTGTTACCCTTACGATCTTTCAATGCATTACCGGCACCATCAAACTGTTGACCCTGAAGAAGGCCCACTTTGATACCAGAAATATTTGTAGTTCCAGTGTAAGAAGCGCTGCGGCGAACGTCATTCTCTTCAAAAGAATCGTAGAAATCAGACAGGGTTGCAAAACCATTCCAGCCAGATGGATTCTGGTTGTAGTGAAGGGTGCAGAACCAGCGAGAGCGTACGTTACCAGAGCTCACACCACCTTGGTTTTCTGCTGTCCAAATGTTCTCCGTAGAGATGCTATTGTTGTTTGGAGCAAAATTGTCAAAGTAGTTGTTTGCTAAAGAGTATTTACCACTTGCGATCAACTGATCTGCAATGGCAATTACCTGCTGCATATCAGACGCTGGGAAAGAAGGACTCTTGCGATCCGCAAAAGTACCCTTGTTCAAGTACGCTTTCATAAGCAACACCCGAGCAGCATCTTTGTTAGCACGATTGGTTGGTCCCTCTGGCAAATCAGCGATAACATCGTTCAATTCGCTGATAACAAAATCCATTGCCTCACCACCAGAAAGTACTTGAGGTGCATTCAATAGGTTTTC
>CANHDG010000105.1 GCA_947459365.1 Saprospirales bacterium | reverse complement strand
GTACTGCCAACCACCGTTGCTCCTGAAATAGCATACCGAAGGGTGCCAAATCCACAGTTATCGAATGCATAAGGGTGCTGCCAGGTCAAAAAACCATCGCAAAAACCCGGGGTCGCAGATCCGGTGCTGGTTCCTACCGCCTGGTTACTCATGCTGTAGGGTGTAGTAAACCCAGCGTTAGAGAAGAAAGAAGGTGCAGTAACGTCGTTTACAGTAACCGTAAATCCACAAGTTGCCGTATTGCCCACTGCGTCCGTGGCACGATGAACCACATTAGTTAGCCCAACTGGAAAACTAGAACCTGAGGCGAGACCAGAGGTGCGGGTTATGGATGGAGTGGAACAAGCGTCCGTGGCGGTGGGTATGGCATAATTAACCACGGCTGAACAGTTAGTAGCGTCAGCTGTGACAACAGTATTACTTGGACAACTAGTTATTACAGGCGGAATCCCGTCATTAATAGACACAGAGTAGTTCGTACTAGTACTAAAATTGCCAACAGTTGTATTTGTTGTTAATGTAACTGTGTACGTATTATTTCCTTGAACATTAGGGAAGTTGTGACTCACATTTTGGCCAGTAGCTGTACCACCATCACCGAATGACCAGTTCCAAGAATTAACCGTTACTGGAATATTTGCCAATATTTCTACATCCTCCAAACCCCAGTTGTCAAAATCATCACCAGAATTAGTAGGTTGGTACCAACGAAACAAAGTACTGGAAGTTCTCGCACCTACCGGAATTGAAATATTTTGTGAATACCAGTTATACCAGGGAAAAGATTTCGTGGGAGAAGTATCCCATCCATCAAAAATTGTGGTCCAACTTCCTCCCCCATTGGTAGAGTACTGTAAATAGACCTCTTCATCGGGGGCATCCGGGTCCTCACAGCCGGTACCTTCATCGCCCGCATAACGGATATAAAAGTTAATCGATCCACCTAAAGCAACATTTAATCCATTCGTTTGGACAAAGCGCACTCCACCGCTTGTTGTGGTTGCCCAGAAGTAAGGGGAATTATCCGGTGAGTTTTGTCCCGGACAAGTGGTTGAACTTACCGTAAATGGCGAGCTGGACCAACCCGCTGGCAAAGTGCCCCCATTAAACGTAAAAGCGGTCGCTGACGTGGTAGCACTGAACGAACCACTAAAAGCAACCGAAGGGCTGGTACAACCGTTCACGCTAACGGAGCTGGGACTTGCTGAAATGGTAGCTGATTGGCTAAAACCATTTACCTGCGTGAGCAACAGACTTAGAGATAGAAATGTATTGCGTATTAAATTAAAGTTCATATTCGCGAATTTTTGAAATTTTGAAAGTAGCTGGTTGGGCATCCGTCTTTTTCAACTCTTTTGCGTAAATTCTAAGGTCACGGTTCTTGGTGCCGCATTCTGACTCTAATACTTCACCAGGAGCCAAAATCAAAGAGCGGTAATGCTCTTGGTCTCGCAGTGTGATATCATTCGTGGTACGATCGCCTTCGCCCAGTACCAAGCCCACATTCATCTTTTTGGAAGTCTTGTTGGTGATGCGCAGGAGGTAGTAGGCAAAATGAATGTCATTGGCCGCGTCGTGGCATTCCGCCAATCGATACTCCATTTTGATTTTTGCCGACTCGTGGTAAACCACCCATCCGTCTTCTGCAGGATTCGAGGCTCCCTCATACATAGAGAGCACGGGGCCCAACGAGCTGACTTCAACAACTGGCTGTAAATTCGTGTGTAAAGCGTGGGAGGGGACTGTCTGAAAGCATAAAAATGCTAAAAAGAACAGCGTCATTTTAATCGAATGCATACCGAGATAAGAATTTTAGATGAGATGGTTAATAGAGAGATGATTAATAACCATGTATTATTCACATTGTAATTTGTAAATGTTATGCTTTTTTTCCAAAAAAAAGGATCCTATACGAGATGGAGCGATTAAAAAAACAAGTACTGTAAAAGAAAAACAGCTCACACATCTTACTGAAAATCATTATGTATGGTCTATTTTTCTCCTGAAAGTTTATTCCAACTTTAAGGTAATTTAAGCTGGCTTTTTAAGGTTTTTCACTATTCGACTGCAAGAGTACGGTAATATTTTGAAACCGCACTACATTTAATTCAGTTTTGACAATTTTTCGCCTCAAAAACAGGAGCATTCTTGCCATTTATTCAAGTAGCTTCGCTTTTTTCGGCTTTTTTGATAACTGTTCAAAAACTGTACCAACTCCATTCTTCCTACCCTCCACTACCTAATAATCGTTCACAAAAAACGCTCTCCATCTTACCTCTTTTTGTCAACTATCAACATCGCTCCAATTATTTTCCAAAAATATGCAACCTTGTGCGAAATTTGCAACCTCCTGCAGTCAAGGCACCCAGCCTTTCTTAGCTGGCTTTCCACGGGAGCAAGAGGATCCATCCTCCAACAAGCCCCGTCTTACTCTTTTTTAACTGCTGTTTCATAATGCGAATTCTAAACACCCTGTTCTTGTCGCTCCTGGCTACCTCGGCCTTCTCTCAAGACCTTCCTCCTCAAATGCAGTTTTCCAGCGACGGCCGGATGCTACTCACAGGTAAAGCGGCTCCCTCCGGACTGTACGACTCTGCTACCGTCCGAACCATCGAATTGCAGTTCCCACAGGCCAACTACTGGAGCCAGCTCACTGCCAATTATGCCTCCAAAACCGATCTCCCCGCTACCCTGCTCGTAGATGGTTTGGTGTTCGACAGCGTTGGGGTCCGATTTAAGGGGCAGACCTCCTATTCCATGGCAGGCAATACCCAAAAAAAATCCTTCAACATTACCCTCGACCTGGTGAACCAAGATCAACGATTCCTTGGCTACAAAACCTTGAACCTCAATAACAGTTTCCAGGATCCTTCCTTTCTCCGCGAGGTCTTTTACCTCCACCAAATCAAAACCCACATCCCGGCAGCTAAAGCCAATTTTGTTCAGCTCTACATCAATGGCCAAAACTGGGGTATTTATCCAAATATCCAGCAGCTGGATAAAACCTACCTCAAAGAGTGGTTTTTCAGCAACAATGGTACCAGTTGGCGCGCTGATTCTCCTGCTGGCACCGGTGGACCAGGTGGTCCAGGAGGTCCAGGAGGAGGCGGTCCCGGTTGGGGTGATGGCACTGCTGCCCTTAATTACTTGGGCGCTGATACCAGTCTCTATAAGCAATACTACACGCTGAAAAGCAGTGAGCAAGAAAACCCTTGGGACTTGCTCTTGAATGCCACGAATGCCCTAAATACCACCCCAATAGCAGACCTTCCCACCATTTTACCAGATTACCTGGATATTGACAGAACATTGTGGTTCCTGGCGACCGAAATCGCCTTTACCGATGACGATAGCTATGTGCACAAGGGAAAAATGGATTATTACCTGTACTACGAGGCTGAAACCGGTAGAATTACGCCCCTTGAGTTCGACGGCAACAGCGCCATGCTCTCCAATTACGCAAGCAACTGGGGGCCATTCTACAACGCCAACAAGGTTAACTACCCTTTGCTCAACAAAATGCTGTCCGTTCCAGCCTGGCGCCAACGCTACCTGGCACACCTTCGCACCATTATTCAGGAGGAACTGGATCCAACCAACTGCGCCGCTCAACTCGACCACTACCAGTCGATGATCAGTTCCCTGGTACAGCAAGATCCCAAAAAAATCTACACCTTCAACCAATTCAATACAGAAGTCAATGCCCTCAAGCAGTTTGTTAATACGCGGCGAACATACTTGCTCAACCACCCGGAGGTAGCCCAGGTGGCTCCCACGATTCAAGCAGCAGACCTACACAACACGGCAGGTCAAGCCTGGGGCACCATTTTGGCGGGTGAACAAGCCTTTGTAACGGCCGCCGTGAGCGCCTCCAGCGGACTATCGGCGGTTAACCTTTATTACTCGGATCAACTTACCGGTAATTTTAGCCTGATCACCATGCAAGACGATGGCCTACACCAGGATGGATTGGCAGGCGACGGTCTCTATGGCGCTGCCCTACCCGCCTTCCCTGCTGCAACCTGGGTCCGCTTTTATGTAGAAGCGGTGGCCGCCAATGCCGCGCAATCAGTTAGTTACCTACCGGTGGGTGCTGAGCACGATGTGTTTATTTACCGAGTACAGCCAGAGTCGGCGCTCGGTCCCGTAGTGATCAACGAAATTATGGCTTCCAATACCCAAACCGTAACCGACGAGGAAGGAGTATACGAAGACTGGTTTGAGCTGTACAATAATTCTGGACAAGCGGTTGACCTAAGCGGTTATTTCTTGACAGACAACCCAGACAACTTGACCAAATACCAAATCCCGAACGGTGTGAGTATTCCAGCCAATGGCTACCTCATTTTTTGGGCAGATGAAGACAGCGCGGATGGGCCCTTGCATTGTAATTTCCGATTATCAGTGAATGGAGAACAGCTCTTATTGCTTAACCCCAACCAGCAAGTGGAAGACCAGGTCACCTTCGGTGCCCAAGTTTCGGATAAAGGCTACGCTCGGGTACCTAACGGAACCGGTAATTTCGTGATTCAGAACCCTACTTTCAATGCCAATAACAACAATGCGACGAGCACAGGTGAAGCCTCTGAGGTGGCTGCAGGGTTTACGATTGCACCCAACCCAACCAGCGACCTGGTCCGCGTTCAGCTAGATAACCAAGGCTCCGAATACCTTCCTTTGCAGGTTAGGGACTTACAAGGCAGGATCTTGTTCCAACAAGCACCCACTTCCGACCAGCTAACCGTATCCACCGCCACATGGGCAGCGGGTATTTATTTGGTCCAATACGGACCAAGTGTAAAAAAATTGGTGGTACTTGCGCGTTAATCGCTTTTCTTTGCGGTTGATATTGTCAGTGGTGGGCCGGTGCAGCGACTGTACCGGCCCACTTACTGATCCAACCAACCGAACCTTACCCTGTTTCTATGGAGTTTTTTGCGTCTACCAGCCAACTGGATAATCAATCGATCACCCTGATCGGATTTTCGGTCTTGCTGGCCTTTTTACTCTCTTCCTTACTCGTATTTACCTACGAAAAGGTGTCCAGGGATGTGGTAACCCCAGACCATTTCCTTCAATCGCTGATCCTGATGTCGATCGTCACCACCATGATTATGCAATCCATTGGAGACAGCCCTGCGCGTGGTTTTGGTATTTTCGGGGCATTGGCCATCCTTCGGTTTCGAACTCAGCTCATCAGCCCACGCAATATCTCGTTCATCTTTGCGGCCATGGCGGTGGGAATTGCTTGTGGGGTTTATAGCTTTACCAATGCCATTATCGGTACACTCGCCTTTAGTTTGGGAGCCTTTTTCCTCCGAATCACGCCCTTTAGCCGAAAAAACAACCTCCGCGGCCAACTTAGACTAGAGGTGCCTGCAGACGAAGCGTACCGCCAACAAATAGAGGACATCATCCGCCCTTTCTGCAAGCGCTTTGTCCTCAAGCGAATGCGTATTCTTCCAGAACTCACTTCCGGGGAGCCCCAGGTAGAGTACCAGTTTGAACTGAATTTGCCAAATGAAATGAAAGGGCTCGAACTCAGCCGGCAGCTGAGCGCACTCGAATCCACCAAAAACGTGCGGCTCTTTTTTGACGATACCTATATTAACTTGTACGACTAAATGACCGGATTGTTTCGCCGCATCAATTTATTATACCTGTCCCTCCCCTTCCTCGGCTGGGGCCTGTGGACCGTTTTTACCCAAGTAAACCACAGCGCACATTCTTTTTATGGTTTTGCCGAAAATAAAGAAACCAGTATCAACCTTGACCACGACCTTTTGGTCCATAAAATACACGTCAAACCCGGACAATTTGTCCAAAAAGGAAGCCTATTGCTGGAAGTCAGCCGGACAGAACTCGAGTACCGCCTGAATGAACTCTCCAACAACATCGCCGAACTGCAATCCAAGGACCAATGGAGAGTAGCCGATCTTCGGGGACAAATTGAGCGGCTAAGGGCCGAAAAAGCAGAAAAAGCCGCCTCCTACCTCTCCCAAATACAGGTGGCAGAGGCAGAGCTGGCCCTTCAACGTAGCCTGCTTCAACAACTTAAAAGCGTACAATTACCCGACTCCCTCTCTTTTCAAGGTAGTCCCGTTTTCACCCAGGTGCAGGCTCTTCGAAACGAAATGCGCCTCGCCTTGCTTCCTTATGACCGGGAAATTGACCAGCTCCTGCAAGATATCCAACTGGCTGGCCTTCCCGATCAAGCCCAAATCAATCGGTACCGGAAAGACCTGGAGCTCACTCGAAAAGAAGCCGAAAAATTGTCCATTTTCGCACCCAGCGACGGCCTCATTGGCACCCTCCATTGCAAAGAAGGGGAAAACCTGGAAGCATTTTCCAGCCTGATTTCTTTCTACGAACAAAACCCGAACATGGTGGTGGCCTATGTCCACGAAAGCCTTTCCCTGGAAGTCCAAGTCGGCGATTCAGTCCAGGTAACCTCCAGTTTGCACCCTGCGGAAACTAGCCCCGGACGCATCAGTGGACTCGGGCACCGAATTGTTGAAATTCCGGAACGGCTCCGAAAAATACCAGAAATCAGAACCTATGGCCGGGAAGTTCTAATTGAAATCCCCACACCCAACCAATTTCTCCAAAAAGAAAAAGTAATCCTTCAGCACCTGCGGTGAACGTTCAACTTCTACTCCTCCTCCTGAGCCTCTGCCTGGCTCCCCTAGCTAGTACCGCCCAAGCAAGCCTGGACCCAGCCGTCCTGCTGCAATCGGCCGACCAGGATCCGCAAGTGTATGCCCAACAACAGCACCTGCAATTCGCTAAAAACAAATCGCCCCGCCTCGCCCTGATTGATGGCGCCCACCTCCGAACCGAAACCAACCGCTTCGAACTCATCCGACAAGAATACCTCGCCCGATTAAGCTGGAATGGTTTCCTCGAACAAAAACGATACCGCCAACTCCAGACCGCAACCCTACAAACCACCCAAACCAAATTCGAAGAACGCCTCTCAGAAGCCCTCCTGGATCGATACTTACTGTTGCTCCATTACCGTTCCAACCAACAACTCCTTGGCCTGCAAGCCCAACTCTCTGAAGTGCTTCAAGATAAAAAAACAGTGCTTCAAATCCTGAACGCCCAAAGCAACCAGGCAGACCCAGATGACCTATACCGGTTGCAATTTGACCTCGATAAATTGGAATTAGAGCGGATAGACAGCGAGCAATGGCAAGCTCAATTGCAAGCACAAGCCGCCGAATGGCTGCGCCAACCTGGCGCTCCCAACCTCGATACCAGCAACTGGGTTTCACCCCACCTGATGCTCCCCTACCTGCAAAAAATCCTCGACTTTAGCTTTGAAAACCCAGAATCGCTCCAACAAAAGGCCAAAATAACTGAACTGGACGCCGAAATACGCCTCGAAACCGCCAAATCAAGGCAAATGATCGATTTTATCCAATTTCGATATGGTAACCGACCCGGCGACCCTCTTCGCTATGCCACCGCCGTGAGCCTTGGAATCAACCTGCCCTTTAACAGCAGCCGCAACGCCCGAGCACAGGAACTCCGAATTGAACAAAATGAAGCCAGTGTAGAACTGCAACAACTCCAACTCCAACTCAAGGAGGATAAAAAACAACTCGTGCGGGAACTGGAGCGCCTGCAGAAACAGTACCAACTGCTGCAAAACCAACTAAAGGAAAGTGAAACCTCCTTTGCCCCTGAAAAATTGGCTCAGTTGGAAAAAAATAGCCTCCTTACCCTGCTTCGCTACCGGGAGCTTCAGCTCAAACGCCAATTAATCCTGGCCGAAACGGAGCAAAAAATGCAGGAAATATACCTTCAATTTCTCTACCTGAACGGTAATATTTCCAAGCTGTTTCGACAAAATTTTCTAAAAAATGGCTGGCCTGGGTATTAAAAAACCGAAATACACCCCTTTTCAAACCCTTTTCCAAAAACACCCTCCAACATCCCCGTCTAAAAACCCCAGCCAGGAACCCAACGCATCACTCGGCTCCTTTCTGGAAAAAGTCCCGGTTGCAGTACAGCATTTGCGGTGCGGGTACTTACCTTAGCGCAAGCGATGAGGCCACCGGGGAGGTGTTTTTTACTAAAAATACCCGCACCTCTTCCAGCAATACCAAGTCGCATGTTTTTTTTATTTTTCCGAAAACAAAATCTCACTTTATGGCCCACAAAACCGCTTTTTCCAATAAAAAAAACCGGTTAGCAAGCTGTTAAGGAACCCCAACCTCAAAATACCAAAGACCATCCACTCGTTGGATACCCAATCCTTGACTTTTCACTGTCACGTTCGTACAATATGACCCGTTTTATTACACAAGTAAGCCTGCTTTTAATCCTTTCTTGGTGCACCAAACCACTTTTTGCCCAAACAACTACCTTCCCGGACAACTCCGCCGAATTCGTCTCTCAGCTAGATGGCTTCATGAATGCTTCCAAACGTCCGGACATGGCCGAATCCTACTCTGTTTTCAAGAAATTACATAAAAGCGCCCGCATCGCAGAGCCCGAAATGCAGCAAATCATTCAGGTCTGTAACAAATTGCGGGATCTAAAACTCGCAGCATTCCCTTATTTCAAAGACTATATTAACGCCGTATCACTCGCCAAATCGGCCAACGACACCAGCCTTTTTGTCCGCTGGCACCCTGTTGCAGAAAACGTGGTACTGGGCACCGAACAAGGAAAAACCAAAAACATTGGTCCATTTCTTCGCTTTTCGGCCGACTTTCTTGAAAGCCAGTCCCTGAAGAAGGGCGAAGGAGGGGGCGTCACCTGGAAATTAGAAGGAGGAAGTTGGCAACTGCTGTACGATGAAACCAGCAAACAAGTCCAGCTACAGTGCGAAAACACCAACCTCACCGGCATCCGGAAAAAAGACGCCGTCACCATCTACCAAACTTCCGGTGTTTACCTGCCCTTTGAAGAACGCTGGAAAGGGAGCAGCGGCAAAGTCAGCTGGGAAGCCGTTGGACTCGATTCCACCGTTTACGCCCTTCTAAATGCGTATGAAGTAGAAGTGAAAAAAACCTTGTTTAACTGCGATACCGCCCTACTCTATTACCCCCTCTATTTCCCAAAAGGGCCCATCGAAGGCAGCCTGAGTCATTATGTGGAGGTTAGCAGCCAAGACAGCAGCTCCAAATACCCCCGTTTTGAATCATTCAACAAGCGGCTGGAAATCAGCAAGTTAGGAGAAGGTATTTTATATACCGGTGGTTTTAAACTCTGGGGTAGCTCCATCTATGGACAAGGCAGCACTGCAGAACCCGCTGAAATTCAGGTTTTTAACAAAGTAAATAAAAAAATATTCCGGGGAGCAGCCGAGTTGTTTATCATCAAACGCGGCATCACCATCGTCGGGGATGATGTGGATGCAAAAATGATCCTGGAAGACAGCTCGGAAATCGTGCATCCCGGAGCACAGCTTCGACTGGACATCCGTAAACAAAGCATCGTCATGGAACGGGGACAAAAAGGCTCCCAACGCAACCCTTTTTTCTCCACCTTCTACAATATGAACCTCGATGCAGAGCGCATTGCCTACTACTACAACGCCGATTCGCTTGAAATTGGCGCTCAAATACCGGGTCGAAAAGGGGTCCCACAAACGGTGAACTTCGAGAGCACCAACCTCTACGAACCTGCCACCATGATCCGTCTGCAGAACATCGCCTCCAAAAATCCCATCTCTTCCATGTACCTGCTGGCCCTTCGGACCGGCCAAAATGAGGCAGGAAAATACGTACTGACCGACGACGCCTTCGCTGCAGAACTCAACCCCAAGTGGGACCACGCCAACATCCAAACCATTCTTGCCCAGATGGTTGCAGAAGGATTTATTAGCTATTATTTTAGTAAGCACCAAATCGTG